>JAUVOS010000096.1 GCA_030599055.1 Lutibacter sp. | reverse complement strand
CGTTTGTTTGCTTCTTGAAATGATTTTCGGAAATATTGAAATCTTTTTGCTTGCTTAGCAGTGATTACAACTCCTTTTTTAGCGAGATCAATAGCGGGTTGAATAAGTGTTGAAAAGGGTAAGGAGCCATACTTTTTATGAACGGCAAATAAGCCGGCAAGGGTTCCCGGAACACCGACTGCCAAGGCACCTAGTTTACTTTTTTTATTTATTACTTCTCCAGTAGCATCGAGGTACATATTTTTTGTAGCTGCAATAGGTGCTTTCTCGCGGTAATCTAGTGCTCCGGTTTTTCCATCAGCAGTTCGATACACCATAAAACCACCGCCACCAATATTTCCGGCAAAGGGATAGGAAACAGTTAAAGCTAAATCAGTTGCAATCATCGCATCAAATGCATTGCCTCCTTTTTTTAAGATGGCTATTCCAATTTTTGAAGCTTCTTTTCGTGCACTAACAATAAGGGCACTATCTGCTATAAATCCAACTTCTTTTGATGTTTTTAGGATCGGTTTAGGGGATTCTTTACACGAGTTAAGCACTGCAAACAACACTAAACTGATAAATAATAAAAAGGGATTAATACTATTCATATTGTTTCTCTAAAGCTTGTAAAGTGTTTTTTGAATGAGTAATTAATAATGGAAAAAATTCATTAAAATCTTTTTCTAATGCTTGATGGTTTTTCTTTAAATCAAAAATTCCTTTGTGTAGTGGAATGTTGTGTTTAATTCTTTTTTCCATTCCATATAAAACAATTGCAATTCCGCTCATACTCTGATATTTGCTAAACCAATCATAAGAGATAAGTTTTGTGGATATTTGTTGTATTTCAGTAGGTAATTTCGATTGATTGTTTTGTAAATTTTTATAAAAACCTTTGATAAAATCGTCAATAGGTACATCTGAATAATGCGACCAATTCACACTTAAAAAGTAATCGTATAAAATGTCAATTAGTACACCTGCATAATGCCCGTATCTTGGATGTAATCTTTTTTTACTTTGTTGAACGATAGGATGCATATCCGTAAAACTATCTATTTGACGATGTAGTAGTATTCCTTTTAAAATATTTAAGGGATAATTTTGAAAGTCTTTTCCTTTGATAGCATCTCCGATAAAATTACCGATTTGAATATCGGTGTTATCTCCTGATAAATATATATGTGCGAGGTAATTCATCGGTTAAAAATACAAAAAAAAAATCTACTCATTTTGAGTAGATTTTTTAGAATTTATGTAGGCTATTTTATTTGTTTAACATAACAGGCATTACCAACATTAAAATATCTTCGCCATCCTCTTTCCCATCAATGGGCGTTAGAATACCTGCTCTATTGGGTACAGACATTTCAATAAGGATATCTTCAGAACTTAAGTTGTTTAACATTTCTAATAGAAAACGAGAGTTAAAACCTATTTGCATGTCGTCACCTTCATAATTACAAGTTAAACGTTCGTCTGCTTTATTTGAAAAATCAATATCCTCTGCAGAAATGTTTAATTCTGTTCCCGCCATTTTTAAACGAATTTGATGGGTAGATTTACTTGAAAAAATTGAAGCTCTACGTACCGAATTTAGAAAAGAAGCTCTATTTACAGTAAGTCTATTGGGGTTTTCTTTAGGAATAACCGCATCGTAGTTTGGGTACTTTCCATCAATCAAACGACAAGTAAGTGCAATGTCATCAAAACTAAATTTGGCATTGGTCTCATTGTATTCGATTTCAACATCACTATTAGTTGTATTTAAAATTCCTTTTAAAATGCTTAAAGGTTTTTTAGGCATGATAAATTCAGCTACCTCATCCGTTTTTAGGTCGGTACGAGTATATTTTACCAATTTGTGTGCATCAGTAGCAACAAATGTCAATTCTTCGGGGCTAAATTGAAAGAATACACCACTCATTACAGGTCGTAAATCATCATTTCCTGCAGCAAAAACAGTATGATTAATAGCAGTTCCCAATATTACACTACTAATTGTCGTACGACTGGGTGATTCTAAAGTTACGGTTTGAGGAAAATCTTCTCCGTTATAAAAAGCCATATCATATTTACCGTGGTCTGCACTAATTTCTATTGTATTATTATCTTCATTTACGATAAAAGTAAGCGGTTGTTCCGGAAAAGTTTTAACAGCATCTAACAATAATCGAGCATTAAGTGCAATAGTTCCTTCATACTCTGATTGTACAGATATGGAGCTACTCATAATGGTTTCTATATCAGAAACGGTTATTTTAAGCTTATTTTCTGTTAATTCAAATAAGAAGTTATCTAAAATGGGCAGTGTGTTATTTGTATTTACAACTCCAACTAAAACTTGTAGTTGGCTGAGTAGTTTTGAACTTGAAACAATAAATTGCATTCGCTTGGTTTTTAAAAGTCTTGCAAATTTAAGTAAAAATCTTGAGTAATAGACATATTTTACTTTAAACCCTTATTATGACAAATTGACAATGTATCAATGTTGGAAGAAACTTATTTCGCGAAAATTTAACGTACTTTTGCTCCATGCAAGAAAACTATAAAATGTTGGCGACAACGCTCTTCGGGTTGGAAGAAGTTTTGGCCAAAGAATTACAAATACTTGGAGCGCAACAGGTAAAAATAGGGAATAGAAGTGTTTCATTTATCGGAGATAAAGGCTTTATGTATAAAGCCAATTTAGCGTTGCGAACGGCTGTACGAATCTTAAAACCAATACGAAGTTTTAGTGTGACGGATGAGGATAGTTTGTATGATAAATTAAAAAGTATTCCTTGGCAGCTCCACCTAAATTCTAAGGGTTCTTTTGCGATAAATGCGGTGGTTCATTCTCATAAGTTTACGAGTAATTCACATTATATTTCTTTAAAATCAAAAGATGCTATTGTCGATTTTTTTCGTGAAAAATACGGAGAACGTCCTGATGTAGATTTAAAACATCCTGATATACGTATTCATGTTCACATACAACATACTACTTGTACGGTTTCCATAGATAGTTCAGGAGATTCATTACACAAGCGAGGCTATCGTTCGGATACGAATATTGCTCCGATTAATGAAGTATTGGCAGCAGGTTTAGTGCTTTTAACAGGCTATGATGGTGGTACCCATTTTTTAGATCCAATGTGTGGTAGTGGAACTTTGTTGATTGAAGCAGCTATGATTGCTTCAAATATTCCTGCAAATATCAATCGACCCGAATTTGGTTTTGAAAGATGGCGTGACTATGACAATGCTTTATTTGAGCTAATTCATGATTCTTTATTAAAAAGAGTCAAAGAACCAAGACTTAAAATTATGGGCTTTGATCGTGCTCCATCTGCTGTAAGAAAAGCAAAAGAAAATATTGAAAATGCCAACTTATCAGAGTTTATAAAGGTTTTTCAAATAGATTTTTTTGAATCTGAAAAACAATTGCACGGTCCGGTAACAATACTTTTTAATCCACCTTATGGTGAACGACTAAAAATTGATATTGCTTCTTTTTATAAAAATATTGGCGACACATTAAAAACGAGTTATTCCAATACAAACGCTTGGTTTATTACCGCAAATATGGAAGCCTTAAAACATGTGGGATTGCGTACATCTAAAAGAATTCCTTTGCGAAATGCACATCTCGAAACTCGCCTAGTGAAATATGAAATGTATGAAGGGAGTAGGAGAGGGGAGAGTTTGTAAAGTTAAAAGTTGAAAGTTGAAAGTTGAAAGTTGAAAGTTTGTAAAGTTAAAAGTTTGTAAAGTTAAAAGTTGAAAGCGTAAAGCCTAAAGCCTAAAGCCTAAAGCCTAAAGCCTAAAGCCCAAAGCCTAAAGCCCAAAGCCCAAAGCCCAAAAACAAAAGATTATATTGAAATCAAAAACAATACAAAGAAAACCAGAATGGTTAAAGGTTAAATTTCCTATAGGGAAAAAATATACTTCCCTTAGAAAAATTGTTAGTGACTATAAACTAAATACGATTTGTACTAGTGGTAGTTGCCCTAATATGGGAGAATGTTGGACTGAAGGCACAGCGACTTTTATGATTTTAGGAAATATCTGTACGAGGTCTTGTGGTTTTTGTGGTGTACAAACGGGGCGACCAGATGCGGTAGATTGGTCGGAACCCGATAAAATTGCACATTCTATTAAATTGATGAAAATCAAACATGCGGTAATCACTTCAGTAGATCGTGATGATTTAACCGATATGGGTTCTATTATTTGGGCAGAAACTGTTAAAGCCATACGACGTGAAAACCCGAATATTACTTTAGAAACTCTAATTCCTGATTTCCAAGGAAATGAAAGCATTTTAGATAGAATAGTAGCGGTAGCTCCTGAGGTTGTTTCTCATAATCTAGAAACCGTTAGGCGTTTAACACGTGAAGTACGTATTCAAGCAAAATACGACAGAAGTTTAAAAGTTTTACGTTATCTAAAAGATGCGGGTTTACCACGAACCAAGTCAGGTATTATGTTGGGCTTAGGTGAAACACAAGATGAAGTTTTAGAATCCATGCAAGACATCGCCGATCAAAAGGTCAATATTCTCACCATTGGTCAATATTTGCAACCTTCTAAAAAGCATTTACCAGTTACCGAGTATATAAGACCTGAGCAATTTGAATTCTATAAAGAAAAAGGCTTAGAAATGGGCTTCCGTCATGTAGAAAGTGGTGCTTTAGTGCGTTCGTCTTATCGAGCACATAGGCATTTGAAGTAGTTAGCGATTTTCAGTTTTCAGTTCTCAGTTCTCAGTTCTCAGTTCTCAGTTCTTAGTTCTCAGTTCTCAGTTCTCAGTTCTTAGTTCTCAGTTCTCAGTTTGTGTTAATAACTAACAAACCACAGCCCAAAGCCCATCGCCCATCACCCAAAGCCCAAAACCCATCACCTTTTTAACACCTCATTAACACTTCAATTATTTTTTGGCACGCACTTTGTAATATGATAAATGCAAAACATAAGTAATTAATAATTACTTTTTCATTGTAATAAATATTTGGTTAGTTAAGCAGAACTCTCATTATACTCAAAAGATGGGGGTTCTGTTATTTTTAAGATTATCCGATGGCTTGTTAAAAGCTTATTAAGTTAAAGGTTTGTAAAGTCTAAAAGTGGAAAGTGTAAAGGCTTTGTGTGAAAGATATGGGTGAATTGTAGCCAGAAAAGTTTGAAACAAAAAATCAGGTAAATTGATACAGATCTTTGCAACTTAACACTTTCTAATTTACTCAGAATCCATCTAGTAACAAAGTCTAATCATCATCATCTAAATCCATCTGAACATAATCCAAAAACTCCCGTTTTACCAAAGCATCTTTAAACTTTCCTCCGTATTCTGAGGTAATGGTACTACTATTTATGTCCTTGATTCCACGAGTAATCACACACATATGTTTTGCGTCAATTACACAAGCAACATCTTCTGTTTTTAAGACTTTTTGTAAATCTTGAACTATTTGTTTGGTTAAACGTTCTTGTACCTGCGGACGTTTGGCATAATAGTTAACAAGACGATTGAGTTTTGATAAACCGATGATACGACCACTAGAAATATAACCGATGTGAGCACGTCCTATAATGGGTAATAAATGATGTTCGCAGGTTGAATACACACCTATATTTTTTTCAATCAGCATTTCACCATATTTAAATTTATTTTCAAATGTGGACATTCTCGGACGATTATCCGGATGTAAACCTTCAAAAATTTCTTTCACAAACAATTTTGCTACACGTCTTGGAGTACCTTGCAGGCTGTCGTCCGTAAGATCCATTCCTAAAGTGTGTAACATATCCGTGACATTTCTTTCAATACGTTGCATTTTTTCTTGATCTGTTAACTCAAATGCATCTTTACGCATCGGAGTTTCGGCACTCGTACTGATATGGTTTTCACCAATTTCGTCTTGCTTTTCCATTTCTTTATTTGAAGTTGTATCGAACATTGTACTGTTTTATTGGCTTTGAGCGATAAGCCATAAATGAGCTTTAAGCTTTAAGCGTTTCTATCTTTAATGTGTTTAATTAGCGACAAAATTATATATAATAAACGAATTACCAAACCAAAGAAGGAATCATTATCTTTGCAATCTAAATTTATATTTAAATGCAACGAGTTATCGTAGGACTTTCGGGTGGTGTTGATAGTAGTGTGGCTGCTTATTTATTGCAGCAACAAGGCTATGAAGTGATAGGTTTGTTTATGAAAAATTGGCATGATACTTCTGTGACTATTTCAAGTGAATGTCCGTGGTTAGAAGATAGTAATGATGCCATGTTGGTAGCTGAAAAGTTAGGTATTCCTTTTCAAGTAGTCGATTTAAGCGAGCAATATAAAGAACGAATAGTTGATTATATGTTTGCTGAATATAAAGTTGGGCGCACGCCTAACCCCGATGTGCTTTGTAATCGTGAGATTAAATTTGACGTTTTCATGAAAATTGCCCTAGATCTAGGAGCAGATTTTGTCGCTACAGGACATTACTGTAGAAAAGGGGAAGTCTTACTAAACGGAAAGAAAATGTATCAATTGCTCGCAGGAAAAGATAAAAACAAAGATCAATCTTATTTTCTTTGTCAACTTTCACAAAAACAGTTGGCAAAATCACTTTTTCCAATCGGAGAATTAACAAAACCGGAAGTTCGTAAAATTGCGAAAAAGTTAGATTTAGTAACAGCTGAAAAACGTGATTCCCAGGGACTTTGTTTTATTGGAAAAGTAAAACTACCTGATTTTTTACAAGCTCAGTTAAAACCTAAAAAAGGTATTATTGTACAAATAGCAAATGAAGCTGCTATTGTTAATCCAATTACACCAAGTTTAGCTTCAACAGAAGAGAATTTGGCTTTTTTAGCAAAAAAGTTTGATTTTAATCCCTCTGATGGAAAAATAGTTGGCAAACATCAAGGAGCTCATTATTTTACAATTGGACAACGTAAAGGATTGGCCGTAGGTGGCACAAAAGAACCTTTGTATGTTATTGGTACCGATGTTGTCGAGAATATAATTTATACAGGTGAAGGCAATACACATCCAGGATTATTTAGAAAAGCCCTTTTTATCGCTACTTCAGACATTCATTGGATACGAAATGATTTGACTATAGAAATAGGGGAGACGATGGAAGTTTTAGTGCGTATTCGTTATCGCCAACCCCTTCAAAAAGCCCTATTACATCGTGTTGAAAGTGGTATGTATATAGAATTTGATCAAGCACAATCTGCTATTACACAAGGACAATTTGCGGCTTGGTATTTAAATGATGAATTGATTGGAAGCGGAGTAATCAATTAGATTTTTATGTAGAGTCGTTGCATGCAACGACTCTACATAAAAAACATCAATGCATCTGAAAGTATCCCGTAAGATTTTGTAGATGCTTAATTTTATCTGGTTCATCCAATAAAGAATACTGAAACGAATTGGAAGCCAATTCATACAAATCCTTTTTTGTCAAATTCAAAGCTTCTTGAATTTCAATATAATTTTGATTTACTTGTCCACCAAAATATGCGGGATCATCTGAGTTAATCGTCGGTTTCATTCCTAATTCCATCATTTTTTTTAACGGATGTTTTTTTAAATCTGGGACTACCTGTAAAGCTTTATTTGATAGGGGACATACAGTTAATGCTATGTCACGTTTGATTATTTCTTGAACCAATTTTGGGTCTTGCAAGGCATTGTTTCCATGATCAATACGTTTAATTTTTAATAAATCGAGCGCTTCCCAAACATAATCTGCGTCGCCTTCTTCGCCTGCGTGAGCTAATGGGATATAACCTTCTTTAATAGAAGCTTTATATACTTTTTGGAATTTGGATGGCGGATTTCCTTTTTCAGACGAGTCCAAACCAACAGCTTTAATTTTATCCTTAAAAGGAAGTGATTGCTTAAGTGTCTCAAAAGCTTCTTCCTCTGTCATATGACGTAAATAACTCATGATTAGAAATGACGATATTCCGAAATTTGTTTTAGCATCTTCACATGCTCTTGAAATACCGTTAATTACTGTTTTAAATGAAATACCTCGTTCTGTGTGTGTTTGTGGATCAAACATTATTTCGGTGTGCTTTACATTTTGCACATCACATTTTTCAAAATAGGCATAGGTTAAGTCATAAAAATCTTGTTCGGTTTGTAGTACGTTTGCTCCTTGATAATAAATGTTTAAAAAGTCTTGCAAACAATCAAAATTATAGGCTTTACGAAGTTCCTCTACTGTTTTAAAAGGAATTGCTATTTTATTTCGTTGGGCAATTTTAAAAAGCAATTCAGGTTCAAATGTTCCTTCAATGTGTAGATGTAGTTCTGCTTTTGGAAGTCCTTTTATAAAATTTTCCATGGTATGTTTGTTTTATACAAAGTTACGATTTTTAAAGCCAGTACTTCATTTTTTTTGTGTCTCAATAAAGATGTGTATTTTTGACAAAATTATATTCGTGAAAAAACTGTATTTATTACTACTCTTTCTTTTTATAGGGATATTGTTTTCACAATGTCAAACTAAAATAAAAAATTCATTGAGAATAGGTGATACCGTTCCTGATTTTTCATTATTAGATCAGAATGGGGCACTTTTTAAATTAAAAAATTTGAAGGGACAGTCTTTGGTGATTTATTTTTACCCCAAAGATGATACGCCGGGTTGTACCAAAGAAGCTTGTAAATTTAGAGATGAATTTGAAGTTTTTTCTGATTTAAACACAAGAGTAATTGGAATAAGTAGTGATGATGTAAGGTCCCACAAAGAATTTGAAATAAAATATAATTTGCCTTTTACGTTATTAGCAGATACGGATCAGAAGGTGCGAAAACTCTTTGGAGTTCCCTCATTTGGCGCCGGATTAATTCCAGGTCGCGTAACTTATATTATTGACAAAAAAGGTATTGTACGTCATGTGTTTAACAATATGAGGCAAGCCGAAATGCATGTGGATAAGTCAGTTGAAATTATAAAAACTTTTAAATAATGCCTATTAATTACCCCATAAAATTTGTCCCAATCCTTAAAGAACGCATTTGGGGAGGAAAGAAATT
>JAUVOS010000266.1 GCA_030599055.1 Lutibacter sp. | reverse complement strand
CTTATTAGCAAAAGGGAATCCTTTTTTAGAAGAAAGTAAACACTATCACTATTATAATTTAGATTAAAATAATAAGATATTTAAAAAACCCTTGTATTGAAAAATGTAAGGGTTTTTTTTTCAACTCAATTTTATCAAAGTAAAAAACTTTAACAAAGTTTCTTATTTTTGCAATAGTTTAAATTTAGTCTCCATTCCGATAGAAAAAGGGATGGAGCTTTAAACCTTAAACGTTCAATTCAGATGTCAGAAAAAACCAAATCGCTCAATTTTGTCGAGCAAATCATAGAAGAAGTAAATGATTAAAAATAGACAAAAAATATTTTTTATATTGATTATACTTGGAACTATATTTGGTGTTTTTTATGGTAGACTCGGTAGTATCAAAAGGGAGAAAACACTCAAAAAGTCAGAAATTATTTATACTACTTATAGTGATTCAATAAATCATACTATAATAGCTATAGAAAAAAAAAGATATTCTGATGGCTATATTAAAGCTATAAAAGAAAATCAAAAGACTGTAGATTTCCCTTTTCTCTCACTTGAAAAGGGAAAAAAACTTTATATATTAGATAAAATATCAGAAGATTTATATAAAGTTGCTCTTGTCACTTATCCTCCTTCAAGAACAAGATCCTCTTATATTGAATGTTACATATGGACAGGATTTTTGCAGGATAATAATGGATCAGATTAGTTGATGCCCTGTTGCGCAAAGTTCCCTAATCAACTTCAAATCAACTGCCCTACTCTCCGAAGTCAAAAAATATATAGGTAGTGCTATGCGAATGTCCCCCGACTTCGCACGTCATCAAAAAACGCATAGAAACCACTTTATTTAAAGAAGAGGTTTTTAATTTCAATTCAATTTTGTCAAAGTTCCGAATTTTAACAAAGTTTCTTATTTTTGCAATAGTTTATATTTAGTTTCTATTCCGATAGTTGTTGGGATTGAACTTTAAAGCTTAAACTATAAATTTTATACTCAGATGTCAAAAATTAAAAAATCGCTCAATTTTGTCGAGCAAATCATAGAAGAAGATTTAGCCAATGGTTTAGATCCAAAGAAATTACGTTTTCGTTTTCCACCTGAACCCAATGGGTATTTACATATCGGACATGCAGCATCTATCTGCCTAAACTTTGGTTTAGGAAAAAAATACAACGCGCCGGTAAACTTACGTTTTGATGATACCAATCCCGTTAAAGAAGAACAAGAATACGTAGATGCTATTAAAAAAGATATAAAATGGCTCGGTTTTACTTGGGATAAAGAATTATATTCTTCTGATTATTTCGACCAATTATACGAATGGGCAATAGAATTGATACAAGAAGGAAAAGCCTATATAGACAATCAAACATCCGCACAAATCGCCGAACAAAAAGGAACACCAACCGAAGCAGGTGTTAATAGTCCCAATCGTGATAGAAGTATTGCTGATAATTTAGCCCTTTTTGAAAAAATGAAAAGTGGAGAATTAGCAGAAGGCACCCACGTTTTACGTGCAAAAATTGATATGACGCATGTCAATATGCACATGCGCGATCCAATTATGTACCGTATTTTACACAAATCGCATCACAGAACAGGGGACAAGTGGAAAATTTATCCGATGTATGATTGGACACATGGCGAATCTGATTATATAGAAAGCATTTCACATTCTATTTGTACTTTAGAATTTAAACCACATCGTCCGCTCTACGATTGGTATGTTGATGAAATAAGAAATCTACAGTTGATAAGACCCAAACAGAGGGAATTTGCAAGGCGTAATTTGAGTTACACTATTATGAGCAAACGCAAATTGTTGACTTTGGTAGAAGAAGGCTATGTCAACGGATGGGATGACCCGAGAATGCCAACTATTTCCGGTTTAAGACGTCGCGGTTATACGCCGGAATCTATTGTGAATTTCAGTGAAACTTCGGGTATTTCTAAACGAGAAAATGTTACGGATGTCGCATTATTAGAATATGCTATTCGTGATGATTTAAACAAAAAAGCACCACGTGTTTTGGCTGTATTAAATCCGGTGAAATTGATTATTGATAATTATCCCGAAGGAAAAATAGAAATATTAAATGCATCTTATAATGATTACGTAGAAGGTTTTGGATCAAGAGAAGTGCCCTTTTCAAAGGAAATTTATATTGAAAAAGAGGACTTTCAAGAAAAAGCTGACAAAAAGTTTTTTCGATTAAAATTAGGAGGCGAGGTTCGATTAAAAAACGCCTATATCATCAAAGCAAATTCTGTTGTAAAAGATGATAAAGGTGAAGTTATTGAAATTCATTGTACTTACGAAGAAGATTCGCTTAGTGGAAGCGGTACAGAGGCGAGTAAACGCAGCGTTAAAGGCACTTTGCATTGGGTATCCATACAACACGCGCTACAAGCAGAAGTACGTATCTATGATCGCTTATTTATTGATGAAGCACCTGATTCTCATAAAGACAAAGACTTTATTGAATTTATCAATCCGAACTCGTTAAATATTAATAAAAATGCCTT
>JAUVOS010000132.1 GCA_030599055.1 Lutibacter sp. | reverse complement strand
ACCTCAGGGTAGAACCCTGAACCCAATAAAAGGAATCGACCTAGAAGGTCGAGGTATTAACCAATAACCCGCTAAAAAAGCGGGATTAGTTCGGCTAACTTAAAAATTGAAATAATTTTTAAGAGTCTCACAAATAAATATTATACTTTCGTATTTCACTACTGAGTTCGTATATCAAAATCGTATTTCACGCATTTGATACTTTAGAGATTAAAAAAAGTATGTACTTTCGCCAATACTATGACAAAAAAACAACAACGTTACGATCAAGCTTATATGCGTATGGCTATAGAATGGTCAAAACTGTCACATTGTAAACGTAAAAAAGTTGGCGCATTAATTGTCAAAGACCGTATGATAATTTCAGATGGTTTTAACGGAACGCCAACAGGTTTTGATAACACTTGTGAAGAAAATGATAATACTACCAAATGGCATGTATTGCACGCAGAAGCCAATGCAATTTTAAAAGTTGCGAGTTCTACACAATCTTGTAAAGATGCCACGTTATATCTAACCATGTCGCCCTGTAAAGAATGTAGTAAATTGGTACATCAATCTGGTATCAAACGATTGGTTTTTAAAGAAGCATATAGTGATACAGCTGGAGTAGATTTTTTAGAAAAAGCAGGTGTAGAGATAACACATTTAAAGAATGCCTAAAAAAAGTTCAAATAATGCTTTGTATATAGGAATTGCCGTAGTTATTGGTATTCTTATCGGTAGTTTATTGGATTATGACAATACGCCATCACTAGCAATTTTTCAAAATAATTCTAAAGAATTAAAAATAAAACGGCTCATTGATTATATTCAGTATGATTATGTAGATGAGGTTGATACAGATTCTTTATTAGACACCACCATTAATCAACTACTAATTAATTTAGATCCACACTCTGTTTATATTCCAAAATCTGATTTAAAAAGTATTCAAGAAACTATGAATGGTAGTTTTAAAGGAATTGGCATTCAATTTCGGATGATTCGTGATTCTGTTACCGTTTTAAACATCATAAAAGGTGGTCCTAGTGAAAAAGCAGGACTTCTTGCAGGCGATAGAATATTAATTGCTGATAAAGACACCTTATTCGGAAAAAAATATACTAGCGATCAAATAATGAATCGTTTAAAAGGAAAAGACACAAACCAAGTTGCTTTACAGATTTACAGAAAACAAGAAGATACTTTTTTAAATTTTAATTTCAATAGAGGAAAAGTAAATATTGTAAGCATTCCAGTTTCTTATATGATTACAGATCAAATAGGATATATTAATATTGACCGATTTGCAAAGAATACTTATTATGAATTTTCAAAAACCTTAAATACGCTATTGACACAAGGTATGCAGACAATGATTCTCGATTTACGAGGAAATACAGGTGGTTATATGGATGTTGCCAACGATATTGCAGATGAATTTTTAGAAGATGGCAAATTGATTGTTTTTACAAAGAATAAGAAAGGGAAAATAGTTAGTTCTATCGCTACATCAAAAGGAAATTTTGAAGATGGAAAAGTTTATGTTTTAATAGATGATCAGTCAGCATCTGCCAGTGAAATTATAGCAGGTGCTTTACAAGATAATGATAAGGGAACTATCGTAGGAAGGCGTTCTTTTGGCAAGGGTTTGGTTCAACAAGAAATGGATTTGGGTGATGGCTCTGCAGTTAGGTTGACAACAGCTCGTTATTATACTCCTACGGGACGTTCCATTCAAAAACCCTATAAACATACCCAAAATGGAACCTATTTTAAAGATTTAAACCAACGAGCTATAAACGGAGAGTTATTACATAAAGATAGTATTCATGTAAACGACAGTTTAAAATTTACAACTCCAAAAGGGAAAATTGTATATGGTGGCGGTGGAATTGTACCCGATGTATTTGTACCTATAGATACTACAGCGTATTTTCCTGTGCATTATATGGGAAATGTATCCAATTTTGTATTTGATTATGTCGATAAAAATCGAAAAAAATATTCTCAGATGACATGGGAAGAATTTCAAGATGATTTCGATAATGAAAAAATGCTACAGGAGTACACAAAAAGTATTTCCAGTAGTTTTCATAGTAATATGTTTAAATCTGATAAAATAAAAACGCATCTTAAAGCTTTAGTTGCAAGAGAATTATTTGATGAAACAGGTTTTTATCGTACCTATGAAAAACAAGATAAAATGATACAAAAGGTGTTGGAACTTGAAAGAAGTACTCAGTCTTCAGTATTCAGTCCTCAGTAAATTAATAAATCCTAATTGTATGAAGATATACTTTGCATCCGATCAACATTTTGGTGCTCCTAATTTTGAAAAAAGCAAGGAGCGTGAATTATTATTTGTACAGTGGTTGGATGCTATTAAAAAAGATGCAACAGCGCTCTTTTTATTAGGTGATTTATTCGACTTTTGGTTTGAATATAAAAAAGTAGTTCCAAAGGGTTTTGTCAGGGTTTTAGGAAAATTAACCGAATTAAAAGATGCTGGAATTAAGATTCATTTTTTTGTAGGAAATCACGATTTATGGATGCGAGATTACTTTGAAAAGGAACTCGGAATCAAAGTGTATCACGAACCCACACAATTTACTTTTAACAAACAAACTTTTCTAATCGGACATGGCGATGGATTAGGTCCAGGAGACAATAGTTATAAGCGGATGAAAAAAGTATTTATCAATCCTGTGGCAAAATGGCTTTTTAGATGGTTACATCCGGATTTAGGAGTTCGTTTAGCTCAATATTTATCTTTAGAAAACCGATATATTTCAGGTGATGAAGATGTCACTTTTCTCGGGGAAGACAAAGAACCACTCATCATCTATTGTAAGGAACAATATCAATTAGAAAAGTACAATTTTTTCTTGTTTGGTCATCGGCATTTACCTATGGAAATTAAGATTGCAAAAGACTCAAAATACATCAATACCGGTGATTGGATTAGCCATAATTCGTATGTGGTTTTTGATGGCGAAAATCTAGCATTAAAGAAATATATTTAAATACTAATACATTCAAAAATTCAATTATGAAAAAAATTATTTTTATTTTCTTTTTATTTATTTCTATTTCTCACTACGCACAAATACAAGATTTATTTGCATTATCTACTGGTGAGTTCACTAATTTTTCGCGTATTTATGATTCTAATGAGGACTTATATGGCTATATAGCCATTTACAAAAAAGATAATAATAGAGATAAAACCCATTCTTTTGAAGCGATACTTTTTGATACAAATCTAAATAAAGTGTCTAATGTTACATTTACATCTGGGGAAAATGTGTCAGGCTATAAAGCCTATATGAATATAAATGATGAGATAATTTTTAACCCTAAGGTAAATTTATATCAAACAGGATATGTCAATTATAAAAGATTTGTATTCCCTGAAGCAATAAAAATTGATTTCACCAATAAATCTACAGAAATATATGACACTTATTGTTTTAATGAAGAGGTTGGTTTTGAAAAATGTTCACCCAACAAATCATGGAAAGAAGCAAAAAAAGAATTAAAACAAGAAAGAAAGGATAAAGGATATATTTATAATAGTAATGTTTTCCGATTAAAAGATAAGAGTTATTTAGTTAATGAATACCATAACTATAAAAAACACTTGAGCGATGAAAAGCTAAAAATGTTTGATGCAGAACAAAATTTCAAATGGGATTATCTTGTAGAAAATGAATACTCAAAGAAAAAAGGGTATCATACTTTAGGTTATTATAAAACCAACATAAAAAACAAAAAAGATGTAGCATATTTTTTAATATTACATATAAATAATAAAAAAGAAACTGATAAATATGAATTGATTGGATTAGATCTTAAAGAAGGGAAAGAATTTCTAAGAGAAGATTTAGCAGAAAAAATACTAAAGGTCACATCAAAAAGCCTTGTAAGAACTGAACTGAAAGAATTTATTGTTGATGTTAGGAGCTTATATAATAAAAGAGGGGCACGCATCGGATTCAGAAGAATGAAACTAAATTTAAATACCCACCAGATCGAATGGGACGATTTACTTTTTCAAGATATGATAAACCATGTAGATGAATTAAATAAATATGGAGAAATTAGAGGAAATTATAAATTGAGACCTGTAGCTGCATTTGTAAATGATGATGGATCGGTTTATATTCTTACTGAAGAGTATAAATTAGGACAAAACATATTACTTGGTGCTTCAGTTCCAAAAAACAAAAGTTTTCATTTGATTAAAACAGACTTGGATTTTAATGTATCTAAAGTAAATAAAATTCATAAAGATAAGAGCAAATGGGCGTATAGTGACTTCTTGTTTTGGCAAAAATTAAACAAAGAAAACAATGATATTGCCTTTTTTTACACAGATAAAAGAAAAGATGACGAAACAAAGAAAAAAAACTGGATGCTAGGTATCTGTACAATTATTGATGGGAAATTTAAAAATGAAGAAATACAAATTTCTTCGAAATCCGATAAATACCAGATAGTTCCTTATGCGGCAAAAAGAGGTTATATTATGCTGCGAGAATTTAACAAAAAACAAGAATACAATCAAATAAGATTAGAAAAACTAAATTATTAAATACTTTAAAATTGAGAATTATATTTTTATTGTTTTTTATTTCTATTAAAGGTTTTGCTCAGGATTATATCCCTATTGATACTTTAGATAATGACCAAAGATTGATTACAAAACAACAGTTTGAGAATCGGTATAATGGATTTCTTAATAAGATTGAAAAAAAGTATTCCGGCAGAACCAAACGTGATTTGCTAGAACTATACGATGGATTAAAAAAGGATTTTGTAGAAGAAATAACAACAGGACAGTTTGTGTATAATACACCTTTAAACAATAAGATAAATGCTATTTATCAGGAAATATACACTAAGAATCAAAAAGTGCCTAAAGATTTAAATGTATTACTTTCAAAAAATCAATCACTAAACGCATACTGTATTCCAAGCGGAACAATGGTTGTCAATATGGGATCAATTTATTATTTAGAAAATGAAGACCAGCTAGCCGCAGTTCTTTGTCATGAGATTGGACATTATCTTCTATCTCATTTTCTTAAACAAACGGAAAAAAACATTAAAGAGTCCAGTACAAAACGTGCTAAAAGTAAAATAAATAGTATCCGTAAATCAAGGTACAATCGTAGTAAAAAAGCTTACGAAATGCTTAAACAAAAACTTTATACGAAAGGAAAGGAAAACCGAAAGTATGAATTGCAAGCAGATTCTATTGGATACGAATTATATAAAAAAACAAAGTATGATAAAATAGAAATGCTTAATGCTCTAAATTTGCTATTGAAATATGACACAATAACTCCCGAAGGCTTAGAAATAGGCATTTATAAAAAAGTATTTAATTTACCTAAGCAAAGCTTTCAAGATAAATGGATAGAACAGGAAGATTATTCAAAATATGAGTATTCGCTATACGAAGAAAAGTTTTCTAAAGATTCTTTAAAATCTCATCCCGATGTTGTGGAACGCATAGAGCATCTCAAGTTATTTTTCTCTGACATAGATAGTATTTCTATAAGTAATCCGCCAAGTCAGGTTTTTAAGGAACTACAAGAAATAATAAAAAAAGAACAAGTCCCCAATTTATATTTTCAAAAGAAATATGGATTTTCAATATATTGGGCTTTGTATAGAATGCAAAAAGGATATATGGAAAATTATCATAAGAAATGGTTAGGCAAAAATTTTCAAAAAATATATGAAGCTAGAAAAGCTTACAAAGCTAATCGTTATTTAGATACAGTTAACCCAAGAGAACAATCAAAGAGTTATCAGCAATTTCTAAATTTTATGTGGAATTTAAAACTAGAAGAAATTAAAGTAATAGCCGATTACTACAGTCTGGATAATGAATAATAAATTTTGCTTCTGACCCGGCTGCACAAAGTTGCAAACTTTGCGCACCTATTCATAATTTCAAAGTCAAAGACTTAGCATAACGTGTGAATATACAAAATGTATGTTTTGATTCATATCAAAAATAGTTATATATTTGTAGTTTATAAATAGATTTATATTTATGACTACGTTCACATCTACATTGCCCGATAGTTTATTAGAACAACTCAACAGCTATTCTAAAAAATTAAAGCTACCTAAAAATAAGCTTATTCAAAAAGCTTTAAGTCTGTATTTAAATCAATTAGAACGTGCAGAATATATACGTTCTTATCGTCAATATAAAGATGATAAAGATATTTTACAAATAGCCGAAGAAGGCATGATAGATTATCTTAAACAATTAATTGACACCGATGAAACAAGCTGAAATTTGGGAGATGTACTTTAATCCTGTTAAAGGTAGTGAGCAATCAGGTAGAAGACCGGCTGTTATTATTAGTGGTAACGCTTTAAATGATAATTTGAATATTGTAATTGTTTGTCCGCTTACAACTAAAATTAAAGCTTTTAAAGGAAATATTATTTTACAACCCAACTCTAAAAACAATTTATTAAAAGAGTCTGAAATTTTAACCTTTCATGTTCGCTCTGTTTCTAAAGAAAGATTGATTCGAAAAATTGGTCTTATTTCAAATAATGATTTACAGCAAATTCATAAAACC
The DNA here is from genome assembly GCA_030599055.1 of Lutibacter sp. Taxonomy (GTDB): domain Bacteria; phylum Bacteroidota; class Bacteroidia; order Flavobacteriales; family Flavobacteriaceae; genus DQTL01. The sequence continues at coordinate 428 of JAUVOS010000132.1, read as the reverse complement.
TTAAATAATATATTGAAGTATTAAAAAAATCAAAAGATATTTATATAATATTATCAATCTAACTTTGCTGACTTAATGCTGCAAATTTATTATTGGTTAATTATATAGTAATTTTTCTAATTGTTCTTTTAATTTGGGGTCAGAAGGTCTTTTTGCATTTATATCAATTATTTTCCCCTCTTCATCAATTAGAATGAATCGTGGAATTGCTTGAATCATATATTTTGTAAAAAATGAAATATTATCATCTGGAGCAAAAAGTCGAATTCCACTTAGTTCTTTTTTATTTACCATTTTTAACCAACGTTCTTTTTTATCATTTTTACAAATACTAACAAATTCTATTTCTTTATCTCTAAATTCTTCTTCTAATTTATTTAAGTGTGGAATTTCTCTAACACATGGCTTACACCAAGTTGCCCAAATGT
>JAUVOS010000107.1 GCA_030599055.1 Lutibacter sp. | reverse complement strand
TCTTCGCCCTCGGATGATATTGCTCCATAACTTTACCCAAATACTTACGATCTAAATGCATATATATTTCAGTTGTAGTAATGCTTTCATGTCCTAGCATTTGCTGAATTGCACGTAAATCTGCACCGTTTTCCAATAAATGCGTTGCAAAGGAATGTCTAAAGGTATGTGGACTGACATTTTTTTGAATTCCAGCTTTTTTGACCAAATCTTTTAAAATCATAAAAACCATATTCCTACTTAGTTGTTTACCACGTCTGTTTAGAAATAAAGTATCCTTATAATTCTTTTGTGTTGGAATATGAACTCTTATCTGGTTAATAAATGTGGTTATATATTTTTGGTTTCTTTTATTGATAGGAATAAAACGTTCTTTATTTCCTTTTCCTAGGACTCTTATAAAGCCCTCTTCAAAAAACAAATCAGAAATTCTAAGTGTTATTAGTTCCGTTACTCGTAATCCGCATCCATACAAAGTTTCTAACATGGCTCTGTTTCGTTCGCCTTGTGGATGACTTAAATCTATTTGGGCAATAATACTATCAATTTCATTTTCAGATAGCGTATCGGGTAGTTTTCTACCAATTTTTGGAGTTTCTAAGAGTGAAGTAGGATTATCATCACGATACCCCTCAAAAACCAAATAATCAAAAAAGCCTCGTAAACCCGATATAATTCTCGATTGTGTTCTAGGACTTACAATTTTCGAAATTTCATATACAAACTGATGTATAGTTTCTTTATCAATCTTTTTTGGAGAAAGGCGAACATCTAATGTTTCAAGATAGGTAATTAGTTTTGAAACATCATGGCTGTAGGCAGCTATGGTATGCTTTGAAAACCCACGTTCTATTCGTAGGTAATTTGTATAATCTTGAAGCGCTTGTTGCCAGTTCATAGGGTAAATATAAACAAAAAAAAGCTGCCCTTTTCAGACAGCTTTTTTTTATAAATTAAATACTTATTTTACATAAACTTATATCCAATAGATAATTGTATAACATTGTTTTTTACATATTCATCATCATCAATTTCTTTGGCAACATTTATCATACCTAATACATAACGAGCGTCAAAGAACAAACCCATGTCCATTTTGTAACCAAGTCCAAAGCCAACGCCAAAGTCTATCGATTCAAACTCATCTTTTATGTCTTCTTCTTCGGTTATGTCATCAGAACTGGTTCCTGAAATTTCCATTTTACCTTTAGCAGAAAGAAGAAACCCAATTTGTGGTCCGGCTTGTAAACTAAGTCCTTCAATAGGGTAAAATTTTAACATAATCGGAACACTTAAATAGTTTTCAATAATTTGGAGTTTCATAGAAACTTCACCTTCCGATTCTTCGTATTTTGCTCCAACTGATGAAAATAATAATTCAGGTTGTACTGAAAATTTGTCAGAAAAAGAAAATTCTACAAGACCTCCTACATGAAATGCAGTTCTTGTTTCAAATTCATCATCATCATCTGAATCAGATATATTCAGGTCAGCAAAATTTGGACCTGCTTTAAGCCCAAATGAAATGTCTTGTGCATTTAATAAAGTAAATGCGAATACTGTAACGAACAAAAAAATAATTTTTTTCATAATTTCTTGTATTTAAATTGTTAAAGTGACGACAAATTTAACTTATTGTTAGGACGATTACAATGATTTCAAACAGGAAAAACAATGATTTTAGTCATCATAAATAAAGACTTATTTATGATAATCCCTATTACTATCTTTATTTGTTGTTTGAAAAACAAAAAACTGCCTTAAAAAAGGCAGTTTTTTTATATGAACTAAATGTTTATGCTACATAAACTTATATCCAACTGAAAATTGGAATATATTGTTTTTGATTGTGTCATCTTTATCTAAAGCTCCGTCTGTGACCGGTATTTCACTTAAATCTTCTGCATTGATATCTGTTAGACCTAAGTTATAACGAAGGCTAACAAAAATACCATTATCCATTTCATAACTAGCACCAACTCCTAGACCAATATCGGTAGTGTTATAATCTTCTTTCATGTCTTCTTTGTCGAATTCTTGAGTCCCACCAAGTAAATCTGGTAATTCAACACTACCATCTAGTGCAGCAGACAATAGAAAACCAACATAAGGTCCTGCTTCAAGGCTTAGTCCATCAACAAAATAGTATTTTGCCATTATAGGAATAGTAAGATAGTTGACTTTTCCAGTTAAATCATACGTTATATCACCAGCAAGAGTTTCCACAGTATCACTACGATTGAAACCAGAAGTAGAATACAAAAGTTCAGCTTGTACAGAAAAATCATTATTAAGCGCATAATCAGCGACAACACCAAAATGTGGTGCTATAACAGCGTCAAAATAATCATTATAAGTAGCATCAGATGTTAGTGTTCCTGCATAGTTGATACCAGCTTTTACACCAACTGATATGTCTTGTGCATTGACAATTGAAAGTGTAAACAATGCAATTAATACTAAAACAAATTTTTTCATAATTAAGTAATTATCTTTAAAGTTAATAAAGGACAAATATATTCTTTTTTTTTTAACTGAATTCACATTACTTTTTGAAGCACTATTTTATAAACCTACAATTAGTGTTGAAAAAGCGAATATTAAAATATTTATTGTAAATTTGGTTTTCTAATAACTCTCAAATTTTAAATAAAATGAAAAGATTTTTACTCGTATTTGCATTTTTTATTGGACAGATTGGCTTTGCGCAAGATTTCTATTTAGGTGCGAAAACTGGTCTTAACCTTAGTAGTTTTACCGGTGAGGAAACAGACCTATACAAACAGAGGGTAGCTTTACATGCTGGAGTTACGGCCGAGTTGAGTTTTACTGATTTGTTTTCAATTCAAACAGAAGTTTTATACTCTAATCAAGGGATAAAGTTTGAAAATGATGTATATCCAGCCGATTATATTGGGGTTCCGCTACTTGTAAAGATTTATCCTTCCGATTTTTTAAGTTTAGATTTAGGTGGGCAGTTTTCCTATCTAATTAACGATGAGTACACTCCTGAATCAGGAGGAGATAATCAATCTTTAGAACTCAGTGATTCAGATTTTTTATTCGTAGCAGGATTAACCTATAAAACAAGAGTTAATTTATTTTTACAAGCAAGATTTTTAATGGGAATTTCAGAGATACATGATGACCCTGATTGGAAAAACCAAGTTTTTCAATTTTCTGTAGGATATAATTTCTTGTAGCATTATATTTGCATTAACTAAATACAATTTATTATGAAAAGAATAATCATTACCGTTTTTTTAAGTTTAATTTGCGTTGGATTATCAAAGGCGCAAGACCTCTATTTTGGGCCAAAAGTAGGCGCAAATCTTACAAATATTACTTATACAGGTGACACTGAATTTTTCACGAACAATCAAATGAAACTATCATCGCATTTAGGTGTTTTTGCTGAGTTTGTTTTGAATGATATGTTTTCTGTACAACCTGAACTTCTTTATTCCGTTAAAGGAGCTCGATTTGATATTGCAGGAGATGAAGATTTTAAAGCAGCTTATGTTTATAAATATATATCCTTGCCTATCGTCGCAAAATACTATGTAACGGAAGAAATCACCATAGAAGCAGGACCTCAAGTCGCCTATCTTCTCAGTGCTAAGAATATTGAAACAAGTACAGTTTATGTTACTAGTTTGGGGAAAGAAGCTGCTTCAATTGATATTAAAGATGAAATACAGCCTTATGATTTTGGAGCTACAGCCGGTGTGGGTTATTTAACAAAAACTGGTTTTTATATCAGTGCCCGATATAATATGGGTTTGTTAAATACTTTTAAAGAGCAACCCGATATTTCTGATACTTTAAAAAATGGAGCTATTCAATTATCCGTTGGCTTTAGTTTTCAATAATCCTTTTATTAAGTGAAAATAGCTATTATAAATGGTCCCAATATCAATTTAGTTGGTACGCGTGAATCCGAGATTTATGGTAAACAATCATTTGATGTGTTCTATCATTCTTTAAAAAATAAATATCCTGAAATAATTTTTTCACATTTTCAATCAAATATTGAAGGTGAAATTATAGACAAATTGCAAGAAATTGGTTATTCGTTTGATGGTATTATTTTAAATGCTGCTGCATATACACATACTTCAGTAGGCATTGGCGATGCTGTAAAAGCTATTAAAACTCCTGTTATAGAAGTGCATATTTCAAATGTATGGGCACGTGAAGAATTTAGACATAAATCCTATATTTCTTCCCATGCCAAAGGAGTAATTGCTGGTTTTGGTTTGCAAAGTTATGAGTTGGCAGTAAAGAGTTTTTTGGGATAGATAATGGCTAACATCATCCCTTATAAAATGGCAATTTTACCACTTTAGCTATTTTTGTTTTTTTACGAATTTGTATAAAGATCTCCGTTTCTGATTTACTAAACTCCTTGGTGACATACCCCATGCCAATTCCTTTTTCTAAGGAAGGGCTCATGGTTCCAGAAGTAACGCGACCAATATTGTTTCCTTTCTCGTCCACAATTGGGTAATCATGACGCGGTATGGCTCTTTCTTGCATTTCAAAACCAACTAGTTTCCGAGAAACACCATTTTCCTTTTGCGCTTTTAGTTCTTCAGAATTGACAAAGTCTTTTGTGAATTTAGTTATCCAACCCAATCCCGCTTCAATAGGCGAAGTAGTATCATCAATATCATTTCCATATAAACAGAAGCCCATTTCTAAGCGTAAGGTATCTCTTGCTGCTAGTCCGCAGGGTTTGATGTCGTAAGCTGCACCTGCCTTAAAAACAGCTTTCCAAATAGCTTCTGCTTGGTCGTTCTTCATGTAAATTTCAAACCCGCCACTTCCGGTATAACCGGTTGCTGAAATGATAATATTGTCTAATCCGGCAAAAGTGCCTACTTCAAAAGTGTAGTATTTCATGTTTTCCAAATCAACTTTTGTCAAGGATTGCATGGCTTTGGCAGCGTTCGGACCTTGAATAGCCAATAAAGACATTTCGTCAGACGAATTGATCATTTTTACATCTAAATCGTTGTGTTGACTAATCCAATCCCAATCTTTTTGCATATTAGATGCATTGACAACCAGCATATATTCATCGTCGGCTAATCTGTAAACAAGTAAGTCATCAACGATACCACCATCAGCATTGGGCATACAAGAATACTGAATACGTCCAATATATAATTTTGAAGCATCATTTGAAGTGACTTTTTGAATCAAGGCTAAAGCATTTCTTCCTTTTAAATGGAATTCTCCCATATGGGAAACATCGAAAACACCGATGCTATTTCTGACCGCAAGATGTTCGCTTGTAACACCTTCATATTGTACGGGCATATTGTAACCGGTAAAAGGAACCATTTTGGCACCTAAAGCTTTGTGTATATGAGTTAATGCTGTATTTTTCATATATAAAAGAAATTTAATTATTATAATAACAACTCGAATTTGAGTACTACAAATTTACTATACTTTATAGATTTTGGAGGTTTTTTTTTTGGTTTTATTTTTCTTATAAAGTCGTTAAGACGCAAAGGTCTTCCGATCTATTAACAATTAAACGATTCCACAATTCCTCGATTAAACAATTCCACAATTAAACGATTAAACAATCATTTATCCATTCCTTTTATTTACATTCGTTATCAAATAATGTACACCAACCCATTACATACAAAAATATCCTATTTAAAAGGTGTAGGACCTGCTAGAGCAGATCTTTTGCAAAAAGAACTAGGCATTAAAACTTTAGGAGATTTAACCAATTTTTTTCCAAATCGTTATATCGATAGAACACAGTTTTATAAAATTAAAGAATTACAAGATACAAAAGCAGAAGTGCAAATCATTGGAAAAATTACAGCTTTACACACGGTTGAACAAAAAAGAGGAAGTAGATTAGTCGCTATTTTTTCTGATGATTCAGGTAGTATAGAATTGGTTTGGTTTCGAGGAGCTAAATGGATTAAATCAAATTTGAAACTCGATACGCCCTATGTCATTTTTGGGAGAATCAATTTATTTAAGAATACCTTTTCGATGCCACATCCAGAAATGGAGTTAGTCACTGATTATAAGAAAAGTTTGCAAACAGCCTTGCAACCTGTTTATCCATCTACTGAGACTTTGATAAAAAGGAGTGTTTCTAATAGAGCTATCCAAAAAATTATTCAACAATTATTTATTGATTTTAAGGGGAAGTTTAAAGAAACACTCTCTGATGAAATTATACAGCAACAACATCTTATCTTAAAGAATGACGCCCTTTTTCAAGTACATTTTCCTGAAAGTCAAGAATTATTGGCAAAAGCGCAAAAGCGTTTAAAGTTTGAAGAGTTATTTTACATACAATTGCAGTTGCTTCGAAATAATCTTATTCGGAAAAAGAAAATAAAAGGATATGTTTTTGAAAAGGTAGGTGCTTTTTTTAATGAATTTTATAAAAACTATTTGCCATTTTCATTGACAGATGCACAAAAGCGAGTTTTAAAAGAAATTAGGAAAGATTTGGGTTCTATCGCGCAAATGAATCGGTTGTTACAAGGAGATGTAGGTTCAGGAAAGACTATTGTGGCAGTTTTATCTGCTTTAATTGCTCTAGATAACACATATCAAGTGGCTATAATGGCACCTACAGAAATACTAGCCATTCAGCATTTTAATGCCATTTCAAAAATGCTTTCTAAGATGTCAATAAATGTTCGTTTGTTGACAGGTAGTTCAAAAGCGAAAGAAAGAAAAGAAATTCATGAGGCTTTAGAAAGTGGAGCACTTCATATTCTTATTGGAACACATGCTTTAATTGAGGACAAGGTGAAATTTAAAAACTTAGGTTTGGTCGTTATTGATGAGCAGCATCGATTTGGTGTTGCCCAACGTGCAAGAATGTGGAAAAAAAATAATTTGCCTCCACATATTTTGGTAATGACAGCGACACCGATACCGCGCACGCTTGCTATGAGTGTCTATGGAGATTTGGATATTTCAGTAATTGACGAATTGCCACCCGGTAGAAAGGAAATAAAAACTGCTTTACGCTTTGACAAAGATAGGATGTCTGTCTTTCAATTTATGAGAGAAGAAATTGAAAAGGGACGACAAGTTTATATCGTTTATCCGTTAATTGAAGAATCAGATGCCTTCGACTACAAAGATTTAATGGATGGTTATGAGAGTATTTCACGTGAATTCCCAAAACCTCAGTATCAAGTAAGTATTGTGCATGGACGAATGAAACCCAAAGATAAAGAGTACGAAATGCAGCAATTCGTTGCCGGTGAAACACAAATTTTAGTGGCTACAACCGTAATTGAAGTAGGTGTAGATGTGCCCAATGCTAGTGTGATGATAATTGAAAGCGCAGAAAAATTCGGACTATCTCAGTTACATCAACTAAGAGGCAGAGTAGGACGTGGAGCAGCGCAAAGCTATTGCATTTTAATGGCGAGTCACAAATTGACAAACGAAGCTAAAACACGTTTAAATACGATGGTTGAAACCACCGATGGATTTAAAATTGCTGAAGTAGATTTGAGGCTACGAGGTCCTGGAAATTTAATGGGAACGCAACAAAGTGGTGTGCTCAATTTGAAAATTGCCGATATTATTAGAGATAGTGATCTTTTAAAGATGGCAAGATATACAGCACAAGATATTTTATTAGAAGACCCAAACCTAGAATTATCGAAAAACAGTAACATTCTACAAACCTATATGGAAATTGATAGAAGGACAGGTGCATGGGCAAATATCAGTTGATGTTTTGATTTTTTTAAGACCTCAAAACTATCATATAACTAAACTACATTTTTGAATAAAAAAGTAACTAAAATACCAAAGCTAAAGATGCTTATAGTATCAAGAAATAGCGTGGTCTAGTTATATGATAGTAAAAAAACAAATAACAATAATCAAATAACAAATAAATTACAATATCCAAAATTTTAATTGTCACTCCATGTTAGAATAATATAAACTCACAAAATTTATCTGAGTAGTTTGTTTTTTTGTATTTTAACTTTTGTGATTTATTTGGAATTTGTGATTTGATATTTGGAATTTATTAAGCAAACAATAAAACAAAGTAAAGGATACTTATAATTATCAAAATAGATAATAGGTGCATCGCGCATTGATGGACTTACGTCTAACATAACCATTACCCTTCTAACCTCTAATTTCTGGCCTTAATAAACTGTTCATTACTTTGTTAAAAACAAACAAGACAAACGTGTGTTTTATAAATAGCTTGTCGTATTTTTAAACTTAAATAAAAAGCCAAACTATATGCTTATAAATATAGTTTTTGAATTGTATATTTATTAGAAACAAGCTTGTGGATTTATATTATGAAGATCAAAATAACCCGAGTTTAAAGCGTTTTGAAAAAATGCTTAGGACGGATAATGT
>JAUVOS010000147.1 GCA_030599055.1 Lutibacter sp. | reverse complement strand
CTTTTACTCTAAACTACCAACCAAATTCTCCACTTCGCTAAGAATTTCACAAGATTCTACTAATTCTTTCATTGTGTTGTGGTCTTTGTACAGCGGTCTATCAATTTCTAAAAAATCTACATGCTTACGAATTGTATCATGAGCCTTTTGTACTCCAGCTCCAAAACTATATTCTTCTTTTCTAAAATCTAAAGCTTGTGCAGCTGTCATAAATTCTATTCCTAAAATACCATAAGCATTATCAATAATTTGGAAATTTTTTATTGCTGTATTCATTCCCATAGAAACAAAATCCTCCTGATCTGCTGCTGCCGGAATAGATTGTATTGATGCAGGAGTAGCCAATATTTTTTGCTCTACAATTTGCATATCTGCTGTATATTGACTTAGCATTAAACCGGACATTAATCCTGCATGTTTAGATAAAAATGGTGGTAAACCAACACTTAAAGCAGGATTGTTTAGTCTATTCATTCTGCGTTCTGATAATATGCTAACCATCGTAATTACTTGTCCTATCATTTCCATTGGCACAGAAACTGGTGTTCCTTGAAAATTTGCACCGGAAATTGTCAAATCTTTTTCCGGAAAGAAAATGGGATTGTCACCTACTCCATTAAGTTCAATTTCTACTTGAGATTTTGCCCAACGTAATGCATCGTGTGCGGTACCGATAACTTGCGGTGTAGAACGCATAGAATAAGCGTCTTGCACTTTACAAGCAACTTTTTGTTCTTTTAAATCTCCACCGGTAACACATTTATTAATTGCATTAGCACTACGAACAGCTCCTGAAAAACCTCTTACTTCATGTAATAAACTTGTGTAAGGTTTCATGTTTGCTTTTAGCGCTTCTAATGACATAGAGGCTGCAATCTCTGCTTGTTTAAAAAAATTATTCGCATCATATAATAAGATTGCACTCATAGCTGTAAGTACATTTGAACCATTTATTATTGCCAAGCCGTCTCTTGCGTGTAGTCCCGGAATAGGAATACCTGCTTTTGCAAATGCATCTTTACCGGAAAGTTCTTCTCCTTTATAAAATGCTTTTCCTTCCCCTAGCATTAACAATGCAATTTGTGACATTGGTGCTAAATCACCACTAGCTCCAACTGACCCTTTTCTACATACAAAGGGCGTAACTCCTTTGTTAAGCATCGCGACTAAAGTTTGTGTGATTTCTAATCGCACACCCGAGTTGCCATGTGCATGAACATTAATTCTCCCTAGCATTGCAGCACGCACCCACTCAATTGGCATTGCATCGCCGATTCCTGCGGCATGATTATAAATTAAATATTTTTGGAAATCCTTTACTTGATCGTCATCTAAAACTACTTCGGAAAACTCACCGATTCCGGTATTTACACCATACATTATTTCGTGAGCATCAACTTTTTTCTCAAGCATTGCTCTACAAGTATTGATTCTATCTATTGCAGTTGCTTCTAATGCTACTTGATATTTATTTCGTGCTACATTTATTAAGTCTTCTATTGTTAAACCTGCACCTTTTATTGTATATATTTTCATTCCTATTTTAGTTTAAATATTATCGAATATTGTATTTAGTTCTTTTAGTGTATCAAGCAATCATCGCTGTAATTATAGAATAAACAGTTCAAATGTACGGCTACATAAAATTGAATTTAGATCTAGTAAATTAATCGAATAATTCTTCTATATCGATCTCCAAATGCTTAACGAAATTAATGCTTTTTTGTATAGTATAATGTAAAATCTCGTCTTTTTCAATAAATTGAATTTCTTTACGATAAGTGTCTAATACACGCTGTAAAAATGGCGAAGTTTTTAGCGGTTTTCTAAAGTAAAGTGCTTGTGAGGCATTTAATAATTCAATTGCTAAAATACGTTCAATATTTTCGACAATTCTATATGCTTTGGTAGCTGCATTTGCGCCCATACTAACATGATCCTCTTGTCCGTTACTACTAACAATGCTATCGATACTAGCTGGTGTTGCTAATTGTTTGTTTTGACTAACAATGCTAGCAGCAGTATATTGCGGAATCATAAATCCTGAATTCAATCCTGATTCGGCAATCAAAAAAGGCGGTAAACCTCTTAAACCGGATACTAATTGAAAGGTTCTTCGTTCGGATATATTGCCCAATTCTGCCATGGCTATACCTAAATAATCAAGGGCTAAAGCAAGGGGTTGTCCATGAAAATTTCCTCCTGAAATGATAGTATCTTGATCTACAAAAATATTTGGATTGTCAGTTACTCCATTTATTTCAACACGAAAGGTTTTCTTTATAAATTCTAAAGTATCGTTTGTTGCCCCATGAACTTGTGGGATACATCGAAAAGAATACGGGTCTTGAACGTGTTTTTTGGGTTGAGAAATCAATTCGCTACCTTCTAAGAACTTACGTACTCTTTTTGCTGTTTTCACTTGGCCATCATGAGGGCGAACCATGTGAATTAATGAATCAAACGGACTCAAATTACCATCAAATGCTTCTAAAGAAAGGCTTCCTATTAAATCAGCAAAATATTTTAATTTATATGATTTTAAAACCAAATAACTTCCATACGCACTCATAAACTGAGTACCATTCAAAAGAGCCAATCCTTCTTTTGATCGTAATTGTATTGCTTGCCAACCTAATTCTTTAGTAACAACTTTAACTTTTTGGATCTTTCCTTTGTAATTTACATGTCCTTTTCCTATCAAGGCTAGCGCCATATGAGCCAGCGGAGCTAAATCACCAGATGCTCCTAATGAGCCTTGTGTATAGATTACAGGAAGTATATCATTATTGTAAAAATCAACCAATCTTTGAACTGTAACCAATTGAACTCCTGAATGACCATAACTCAAAGATTTTATCTTGAGTAGTAACATTAGTTTTACAATTTTTTTAGGGACTTCATCTCCAGTTCCACAAGCATGACTCATTACCAAGTTTTCTTGTAGTTCTTGTAATTTATCATTCTCTATTTTAACTTTATATAAAGAGCCAAATCCAGTATTTATCCCATAAATAGGCTTGGATTCTTTATTTATTTTAGCATCGAGATAGTTTCTACAACTCGTGATTTTTTCTTTGGCTTCTTGGGTTAATTCCAGTTGTTGATTTTCTGAAATTATCTTATAAAGTGCTTTAAAAGTCAAATCGGAAGAGTCAATTTTATAAGTGCTATTCATCGTTTAAAATTTGCAACAAAATTCAGTATTTCAAGTGATTTAAACAAGACAAATTAAGATTTTTTTTTAAAGTTTATTTTACGATATTCTGTGTAAAAATTGACTTTTTAATCAGTCATTTAAAAATCAGATATTTTAACAATTTATAAAGCAATATATTTGTTCAATCATTTTTTTCAAACTACTAAACAGACTTCGATGAAATCTATATTATTCTTATCCATTTTTCTTTTATTTATCTTATTGCTTATAGTTGTTTACTACTACCCTGCTCCGTCACGTGATTTTCACAAACTATATCCTTTTGATGATTCTATTTCAAAAAGTTACAAAGAATTTCAAGAAAGAAAGACTAAAGAAATTACCATAGATAACGTAAAATGGACGTATTATACCGGTGGAAAAGGCTCTAAAACAATTCTATTTTTACACGGCATGGGTGGTTCGTATGATATTTGGTGGCAACAAATACAAGAATTTGAAAAAGACCATACCGTTATTTCATATACCTTACCCGAAGAAATAAATTCGCTTAAAAAAACTGCTAAGGGAATCAAAGCAATTTTATCTCAGGAAAAAATTGATAGCTTTACAGCAGTTGGGAGTTCTATGGGTGGCTATATTACCCAATATTTAGTTCAGACAATCCCTAATCAAATAGAAAGCGTCGTTTTTGCAAATACTTTTCCACCTAACGACATCATTTCTAAAGAGAATGAAAAAACAGCAAAAATCCTTCCAAATTTACCTGAAATTCTAATCGTCAAATTAGGAGATCAAAAATTAAAAAAGGAAATAGTTCCTGCTGCCAACAAATCTAAATTATTAGATGCTTTTTTACCGAGTATTCCTTTTAGTAAAAAGCAATTTATAAATCGATATGCTGTCGTTGTTGATACATTTAATGTCAATGCTACGGATTCTATATTCAAAAAAATTCCGAAACTCATCATTGAGTCGGATAATGATCCCATGGTCAATAGAGAATTGAGAGATGCTATAAAAAGCTTATATCCTGAAGCTTCGGTTTTTACTTTTCATAATGCTGGACACTTTCCGTATATCAATGAAGCTGAGAAATACAATAGGGTTTTACAAGATTTTTTGAATGGGCAATAGGATTTTTAAAATCTATAATTTATAGTATTTTAGCCAACCATAAATTAATATCAAATATATAAAATGAAAAAAATACTTTTAATACTATTTGTCGGACTGACATTTTTTTCTTGTAAAAATGATGCACCCAAAGAATATGTCACACTATCCGGTAAAATCAGCAACAAAAAAGCTGACACGCTAAACATTATTAGTTTAGACAATAAAAAGATTAAAAGTATTATAATAGCTAAAGATGGTATTTTTAAAGATACTTTTAGTCTTAGTAAGGGTAAATACTATCTTTCTTTAGACAAAGAATATGCTCCTTTATTCTTACGTAATGGTGATGACATCAGTATATCTCTAGACACAAAAGAATTTGATGAAACACTCGCATTCAGCGGAATAGGAAGTAAAGAAAGTAACTACATGATCAAAAAATTACTTTTACAAGAAAAAGTATTTGAAAATATTAATGATTTATATAGTTTATCAAAAGATGATTTTACGAAAGCTTTAGACAGCACAAAAACAGAATTTTTTAACTTTTTAAAAGAACAGAAAGAATTGGATACGGATTTTATTCAAATAGATATTGGTGATTCTGAGAATTTTTTTAGTTATTTAGGTAATAGATATGATAAAGTTCAAAAATTAAATGAACTTATCGGAACTTCCTCTCCTACTTTTACAAATTATGAAAACCATGATGGTAGTACCACTTCGTTAGCTGATTTAAGAGGAAAATACGTTTATATTGATGTATGGGCAACTTGGTGCAGTCCCTGTATCAAAGAAATACCTGCTCTTAAAGAATTGGAAAAAGAATTGGGTAATAGCATGCATTTTGTATCCATTTCTGTCGATAAAGCTGATAAATACGAAATTTGGAAACAAATGGTTACTGACGAGGAACTAAAAGGGGTCCAATTGTATGCCGATAATAATCGGGAATCACAATTTGTAAAAGATTACGGTATAGATGGTATTCCAAGATTTATTCTTATAGATCCTAAAGGAAATGTGGTTAAACCTGATGCATCACGTCCGTCCAACCCAAAAACAAAAGAACTTCTCACTTCTCTATTAAACTAAAATATTGTTGTATTTTTGCAACTTTAACTTCAAAAATTATAATTATATGAAACGATTCCTAGTTATTTTAATCTCTGCTTTTACTTTTATTTCCTGTAATGAAGAGATTAAAGATTATGTAAGTCTATCCGGTCAACTTGATGGTATGAAAGTAAATGACACAGTCATTAATGTTAATTCCAGAAAATATAGTAAAACTCTTAAAATTGATTCAGAAGGTAATTTTAAGGATACGCTACATATCAAAGAAGCTGACTTTTATTCAATATCTTTAGATAGGATAACACGCTTTACAACCTATTTGAATATTGGTGATGATTTAACGATTACTGGCGATGTCAAAGACCTAAATAATACGCTCATTTTTAAAGGAAGAGGAGAAGAAACAAATAACTATATGGTTACAAGAATAAAAAATGTTAAGGTTTTTAGTGAAGAATTAAAATCTTTATATGCTTTAGATTCTACGGAATTCACTACTAAGATCGATGATTTTAGTAAAAAAATGAGTGCTTTACTTGCTAATAAAAAGATTGATACAGCAGTTGTTTCGAGAGAAGAGCAAGGACTAGAAGGTTATGTTACCGGAATAAAATCTCGTTATAAAAAGCAACACGCATTACAAATATCTTTTGCCAAGGGAAAGGCTTCTCCAAAATTTGTCGATTTAGAAAACTTTAAAGGAGGCACTACATCACTTGATGATTTAAAAGGAAAGTTTGTCTATGTTGATGTTTGGGCAACTTGGTGCAAACCTTGTTTAGCACAGATACCTGCCTTAAAAGAACTAGAAGAAGAATACATAGAAAAAAATATTGAATTCGTAAGTATTTCAACAGATAAAGCGGAGAAATATGAGGCATGGCAAAACATGATTAGAGCTAAGGAAATGTCTGGAATTCAACTTTACGCCGGTAAAAGTCAATCTTTTATGCAAGAGTATCAAATTGCGAATATTCCAAGATTTATTTTTATCGATACGGAAGGAAACATTGTAAATGCCAACGCACCTAGACCTACAGAAAAAGAGAAAATCAAAAAAATGTTTGAAGAAGCAGGTCTCTAGTTTTTAAATTATTATACTAAAAAAACCATCTCGTCAAAACGGATGGTTTTTTTATGATTTAAAAACAAGGAGTAGATATAAAAGTTGGAGAGTAATGATATAAGAATTATTG
>JAUVOS010000067.1 GCA_030599055.1 Lutibacter sp. | reverse complement strand
TTCTATCGTAAAACATTTGCACCCTTATTTCAGTATGTTTCGAATAGAATCCCAGAAATATCAGATGAACTTTATCGAATAGATGATGCCATGCAGGCTGGGTTTGGATGGGAACACGGACCTTTCCAAATTTGGAATGCTATCGGAGTAGAGAAGGGAATAGAAATGATGGAGGCAGAAGGCTACAAACCCAACAAATGGGTAACTGAAATGCTTGCCAGTGGTCAAAAGTCTTTTTATGATGTAAAAGATGGAGCCAGATACTATTATGATATTCCAAAGAAAGATTTAGTAAAAATACCCGGACAAGATGCTTTTATCATCCTAGATAATATTCGGGAAGCCAAAACAATTTGGAGCAATGCAGATGCCAGTATCCAACATTTAGGAGATGGTGTTTTAAATGTAGAGTTCCAATCTAAGATGAATACTTTGGGTGGAGGCGTCTTACAAGCTATTAATAAAGGAATTGATTTAGCAGAAACAGAATACGAAGCAGTTATTTTAGGAAATCAAGCTGCAAATTTCTCTGTTGGAGCTAATCTAGCAATGGCTTTTATGATGGCTATCGATCAAGATTATGACGAGTTAGCAATGGCTGTAAAACTTTTTCAAGATACGGTTATGCGACTTCGTTATTCATCAATACCCACAATTGTTGCACCTCATGGTTTAACTTTAGGAGGTGCTTGTGAAATGGGTATGCATGCTGATAAAGTAGTTGCTGCTGCAGAAACTTATACAGGCTTAGTTGAGTTTGGTGTAGGTATTATTCCAGCCGGAGCAGGAACCAAAGAAGTAACGCGTCGTGTCTCAGAGTTGTGGATAAAAGATGATGTAAAGTTAAATCGTTTACGAGAAGTATTTATAAATGTAGCGATGGCGAAAGTGGCAACTTCTGCCTACGAAGCTTTTGATTTAGGCTATTACCAACATGGTAAAGATATTGTTGTAGTTAACAAAGAACGCCAAATAGCTACTGCAAAACGACATGCTATTTTAATGTTAGAAGATGGCTATACGCAGCCGGCTCCTAAAGAGGTATATGTCTTAGGTCGTCAAGCATTAGGGATGTTCTTAGTAGGAACGGATAGTTTAAAAGCGGGACATTTTGCATCAGAACACGATCAGTTAGTTGCTAATAAACTAGGTTATATCATGGCAGGTGGCGATTTGTCTGAACCACAGTTTGTGTCAGAACAATACCTATTGGATCTTGAACGAGAAGCAATCATGAGTTTGTTTACTGAAAGGAAAACCCTTGAACGTATCGAGCATACATTGAAAACGGGGAAACCCCTAAGAAACTAAGGTTTCTTAGATGTGAGAATTGAGATATTAGTATTGAGATAGATTGTTGATTTAAAGATAATTATATTTTATAGAAAACTTGCATATTAATAATTTACTACATTCAAAACATGCAGTATTTGAAGGAATGGGAAAAATAAAAGAAAAAAAAGAATTGAGTAGTTAGATGTGAGAATTGAGTGTTTTATGAACAATATTTTAACTTAATCTCGAATAAATAGTTAAATTATGAATAGCAAAGGAAGCAAATCTCAATACACAATACTAATATCTCAATACTAACATCTCAATACTAATAATCATGCACAAACTAGAAGACTTAAAAATATGGCAAAAGGCAATGGAGGTAGCAGAGCAAACTTATCTTTTATCAACTGACTTTCCAAAAGATGAGCGTTTTGGGATGACAAGTCAGATACGTAGAAGTGCCGTTTCAGTTCCATCTAATATAGCAGAAGGAGCAGGACGAAATACAAAAGGAGAGTTTGCTAATTTTTTAGGAATTGCAAATGGTTCATCGTATGAACTTTTCACCCAATTAATGTTAGCACATAGACTTAATCTAGTTTCAGTTGATAAAGTTAAACCCATATTAAGTAAAGTAATTGAAATACAAAAAATGAATTATTCATTAATTAAATCATTAAAAAAATAAATATATTTAAGTAGTAGGAAATATGAATATAAGTATAATCAAATCTCATTACTCAATACTAATATCTCAATACTATTCTAACGTCTAATGTCTAACAATCTAACATCTTAATTATGAAAACAGTATATATAGTAAAAGGATACAGAACAGCAGTAGGAAAAGCACCAAGGGGTGTATTCCGATTTAAAAGACCCGATGAAATGGCGGCCGAAACCATTGAATACCTATTGACTAAAATTCCGCAATTAGATAAAAAACGCATTGATGATGTTATCGTTGGAAATGCCATGCCCGAAGCAGAGCAAGGTCTCAATATAGGAAGATTGGTTTCTCTAATGGGATTAAAAATTGATGATGTTGCAGGCATGACCGTCAACCGTTATTGTGCTTCAGGTCTCGAAACCGTCAGTATAGCAATAGCAAAGATTCAAGCTGGAATGGCCGATTGTATTATTGCAGGTGGCGTTGAAAGCATGAGTTATATTCCTATGGGAGGTTATCGTGCCGTACCTGATTATAAGACAACCAAAGAAGGTCATGAAGACTATTATTGGGGAATGGGTCTTACGGCAGAAGCTGTGGCACAACAATTTAAAGTATCACGAGAAGATCAAGATGAGTTTGCGTTTAAGTCACATCAAAAAGCCTTAAAAGCTCTTGACAATGGTACATTTAAAGATGATATTGCACCAGTCAATATTGAAGAAACCTATATGGATGCAAATGGAAAGAAACAAACCAAATCGTATGTAGTTGATACTGATGAAGGCCCAAGAAGGGGAACTTCTATAGAGGCTTTAGCCAAATTAAGAGCTGTATTTGCTGCAAGAGGAAGTGTTACAGCAGGTAATTCTTCTCAAATGAGTGATGGCGCATCATTTTTTATGATTATGAGTGAAGAGATGGTAAAAGAACTCAATATTGAGCCTATTGCTCGATTGGTGTCTTATGCCGCTGTGGGAGTTGAACCTCGCATCATGGGAATGGGACCGGTAGCGGCCGTTCCAAAAGCACTAAAACGTGCGGGTATGAAAATAAAAGATATAGAGCTTTTTGAGCTAAATGAAGCTTTTGCATCACAATCAATAGCCGTGATGAGAGAGCTCGATTTAAATCCTGACATCGTAAACGTAAATGGAGGAGCCATTGCATTAGGACATCCATTGGGTTGTACTGGAGCTAAACTAACTGTACAATTATTTAACGAAATGCGGCGTCGTAAAAACAAATATGGTATGGTAACCATGTGCGTGGGCGCCGGTCAAGGTGCAGCAGGAGTTTTTGAGTTGCTTTAGTTGTGTTAAATCAAGAGTAAAGAAAAGAGAAAAAAGATAAAAGACCTAAATGGGTAAAAAACTTAGACATAATTATAAGAATTTAAAAATTTGGAAGTTAGGATTAGAAATTTCTTTTAGTATTTCTGATATTTTATTAGAATTTCCAAAACATGAAAGATATAATTTGAGTTCCCAAATGAGTAGGTGTTCAATTTCAGTTCCTAGTAATATTTCAGAAGGATCTGCAAGAACAGATAAATCATTTTCTCATTTTCTCATTTTCTTAACATTTCATTAGGCTCATCTTTTGAATTAGGGACACAATTATTAATAGCAAACCATAGGAAATACATTAACAAAACAGTTTTAACAAATCTTGAAGAAAAATTAGCAGAGTTTCAAAGAATGACAATGAGTTTTCAAAACGGATTAAGTAAATAATCAAATAAATTTAATCTTTTTTCTATTCTCTCTTTTCTTTTTTCTATTAAATAAATATAATCATGAGTAAAGACAAATCAACAATCAAAGGAGGAGAATTCCTAATCAGAGAAGTAAAAAGTGATGATATATTTATCACAGAAGAATTTACAGAAGAACAACTAATGATGCGTGATGCGGTCAAAGAATTCGGAGATCGTGAAATTATACCGCATCGTGAAAGACTGGAGAATAAAGACTATGCATTAACTGAAGAAACCATGCGGAAATTGGGTGACATGGGTTTCTTAGGTATTTCTATTCCAGATCAATATGGAGGAATGGGTATGGGCTTTGTTTCAACCATGTTGGTTACAGATTTTATATCAGGAACTTCTGGGTCTATTGCCACGGCGTATGGGGCACATACAGGTATCGGAACCATGCCTATTTATTTGTATGGAACAGAAGAACAAAAGCAAAAATATTTACCCGATTTAACTTCGGGAAATAAATTTGGAGCCTATTGTTTAACAGAACCTGAGGCAGGTAGTGATGCCAATTCAGGTAAAACAACAGCAACATTAACTGACGACGGCAAGCATTATATTTTAAATGGTCAGAAAATGTGGATTTCTAATGCCGCTTTTGCCAAAATACAAATTGTATTTGCAAGAATTGAAGATGATAAAAATATCACAGCTTTTATAGTGGAATTTGATAAAGACAATCCAAACGGAATTGTCTTGGGTGAAGAGGAACACAAATTAGGAATACGCGCTTCTTCTACACGCCAGGTTTTTTACTCAGACACAAAAGTACCCGTTGAAAACATGTTGTCAGAAAGAGGTAAAGGATTTAAAATTGCTTTAAATTCATTGAATGTCGGGCGAATTAAATTAGCAGCAGCTTGCAATGATTCACAGAGACGTATTATTAATGAATCTGTAAATTATGCCAATGAACGTATTCAGTTTAAAACACCCATTGCACAATTTGGTGCTATTCAAAAAAAACTAGCAGATATGAGCACAAAAGCTTTTGTTAGTGATGCAGGTATTTATCGTGCAGCTATGGACATTGAAAACAAAATTGAAGAGTTGATTGCCGATGGTAAGAATATGCAAAAAGCCAAACTGAAAGCCTATGAAGAATTTGCAATTGAAGCGGCTATTCTTAAGGTATATGTTTCAGAAGCAATCCAAGAAGTAACTGATGAAGGAATACAAGTTTTTGGAGGAATGGGCTTTTCAGAAGATACGCCTATGGAATCTGCTTGGCGTGATGCGAGAATCACTAGAATTTATGAAGGAACAAATGAAATAAACCGTTTGTTGGCAGTTTCTATGTTACTTAAAAAAGCCATGAAAGGACAATTAGATTTATTAGGTCCTGCCACTGCAGTAGGTAAAAGTTTAATGGCTATTCCATCATTTGACACTCCTGATTATAGTGTGTTGTTTTCTGAAGAAAAAGAGATGATCGAAAAACTTAAAAAAGCATTCTTAATGGTGGCTGGTAGTGCAGTTCAAAAATATGCAATGGATTTGCAAAATCATCAGCAACTTATTTTGTCTGCTGCTGAATTGATGATTGAAATATATATGGCTGAATCTGCGATATTAAAAGCAGAAAAATTAGCAAAACGAGAGTCTGAGGAGAAAGTTTCCGGACAAATAGCTATGGCAAAACTAAATTTGTTCAATGCCGTAGAAAGTGTCAATAAAAATGCAAAAGAAGCGATATTATATTTTGCAGGAGGAGATGAACAACGTATGATGTTAATGGGACTTAAACGTTTTACAAAATATACAAATCAGCCAAATCCCCTAGCATTACGTCAACAGATTGCTAAGGAATTGATTGAGGCGAATAAGTATTGTTTTTAATAAATGACAGCCACGAATGCACGAATAAAATATTTGTGCTTTCGTTTTTTTTTTATTTTATAAAATATTGTTATGGAGAATATTATATACAAAGAAGAAAGCTATGAAATAATTGGAATATGTATGGAAGTGCATAACAATTTGGGAGCAGGGTTCTTAGAGGTTGTTTATAAAGAAGCTTTAGAATATGAGTTTAAAAAAGCAGATATTCCTTATGAACGTGAAGTAAAATATGAGGTAAATTATAAAGACATAATTTTACCACATAAGTTTTATGCTGATTTTGTAATAAATGATAAAATAATATTAGAAATTAAAGCAGTCTCAACTATTGTAGATGTATTTGTTGCACAAGCAATAAATTATTTAAAAGTGTCAAAAAATAAATTAGCATTGCTTGTCAATTTTGGAGAGTTACGTTTAAACTATAAACGAATTGTTTTATAATTGTAAAGAATAAATAAAATATAATTATTTTGTATTTTTTGATATAATACATCTATTAAAAAACATTCGCGTATTTGTGGTATTTAATATTTCTATTTTAAATAAATATTCGTGCAGTCGTGGCATAATTTAAGAGTCAATTAAAAAAAACAAACATTCATGCATTCGTGGTGCAATTTAGAGTCAATTAACAAAATAAACATTCGTGCATTCGTGGCATAATTTAGAATCAATTAACAAAAGAAACATTCGTGCATTCGTGGCATTAAAACTATGAAAATCCTACTCTCACCAGCCAAAACCTTAGATTATAAAAGCCTTGTTCCTACTAAAAGAATGAGTGAACCTGTATTTGAGAAACAAGCAGCTATTCTCAATAAAGAACTTCAGTTAAAGTCGCCAAAGCAATTGATTGAACTAATGCATATTTCTGATAAGTTGGCAGAACTAAATTGGCAAAGAAACCAAGATTGGAAAAAGACAAAGGAGTTACGTCAAGCTGTTTATGCTTTTCAAGGTGCAGCTTATGTTGGATTAGATGCCTATTCTATAAAGGAAAAAGATTTAGACTACTTAGAGAATACACTCCGTATTTTATCAGGACAATACGGTGTTTTAAAGCCTTTTGATGTAATAAAACCTTATCGATTGGAAATGGGAAGTAAGTTGCAAGTTGATAAATTTAAAAATCTATACGAATTTTGGGATACTAAGGTAACCGACACAATAAACGATGAGTTAATAAGTGATGAAGTCGTTGTAAATTTGGCTAGCAATGAATATTTTAAAGTGATAAAAACAAGACTTCTTAAAACTAAAATAATAACACCGATTTTTAAAGATTACAAAAGTGGTCAATACAAAGTAATTAGTTTTTATGCTAAGAAAGCCCGCGGTAAAATGACACGTTTTGCTGTTGATAATCAGATTAATGATGTAGAGAAATTAAAAACTTTTGCAGTAGATGGCTATGCTTACGATGATAAATTATCGACAAAAACTGATTGGGTATTTACACGATAAAAAAAACCGCCAACTAGTAGTTGACGGCTTTTCACTGTAATAAAGTTTGGTGTTTTAGTAAACAGATTCTTTACCCATTTCTTTTACCAAAAGGTAATAGAACATAGCTCTGTATTTGTTACGGTTTGATTTCCCCAATTTTTCACAAACGGCTTCAATTGCTGCATCTAATTTTGGACCATCTGCACAACCTAATTTTTTCATTAAGAAGTTTTTCTTAACTGTTTCCATTTCACTAGCTTGAGAACAAGATACTTTTTCTGCATCAGCTTTGTAAATAGAAGGACCTAATCCTTTCGTTACTTTTTCAAATAATCCAGCATCAAATTTAATTCCTAATTCTTTAAATTCGGCAGTGTATTGTGCCATTTTTTCGTCAAATTTACTCATGAGTTTTCTTTTTGAGTTAATAATTATGTTTAAACGTTTCAAATATACAAAAAATAATGTTCCAGTTTTAATTTGGTAGTAATACTTGTTAACGGGCTTTTGTGTGTAAATAAATTTAATTTCCAACTTCCAACTTCCAACTTCCAACTTCCAACTTCTCACTTCTAACTTCTCACTTCTATCTCTGCCACTATGTCACCAAAGTTGTCATGGCATAATCATTGTCTTTAGTAAAATCGTGAAAAAATCTGTAAAATAATTTAAAACAAAAATAAAATGAGTAAAATAATTGGAATCGATTTGGGAACCACCAACTCTTGTGTTTCTGTAATGGAAGGAAATGAGCCGGTAGTTATTCCAAATTCAGAAGGAAAAAGAACTACACCGTCGGTGGTTGCCTTTGTTGAAGGTGGCGAACGAAAAGTTGGTGATTCAGCAAAACGACAAGCAGTAACCAATCCGACGAAAACAATCTCTTCTATTAAAAGATTTATGGGTAACAAATACTCTGAATCAAAAATGGAAGCGGATAGAGTACCCTATAAAGTAGTAAAAGGGGATAATGATACACCACGTGTAGATATTGATGGTCGTTTATATACACCGCAAGAAATCTCTGCAATGGTGCTTCAAAAAATGAAAAAAACAGCTGAAGATTACCTAGGAACAACTGTTGCAGAAGCAGTAATTACTGTTCCGGCATATTTTAATGATTCACAACGTCAAGCGACGAAAGAAGCAGGTGAAATTGCAGGTCTAAAAGTAGCACGTATTATTAATGAGCCAACAGCTGCAGCTTTAGCTTATGGTTTAGATAAAAAAGATAAAGATCAAGTAATTGCTGTTTATGACCTAGGTGGTGGTACTTTTGATATTTCTATTCTAGAATTAGGAGATGGAGTTTTCGAAGTGTTATCAACGAACGGTGATACACATTTAGGTGGTGATGATTTTGACCAAGTTTTAATCGACTGGCTAGCAGCAGAATTTAAGAAAGAGGAGAATATGGACTTACGTAAAGACCCAATGGCTTTGCAACGTCTAAAAGAAGCTGCAGAAAAAGCAAAAATTGAATTATCAGCAAGTACACATACGGAAATTAATCTGCCTTATATTACTGCCACTTCAAGTGGACCAAAACATTTGGTACGTAAATTGACACGTGCTAAATTCGAACAGTTATCAGAAGTATTATTCAAACGTTCTATGGAACCTGTAAAAGCAGCTTTAAAAGATGCAAAATTATCTACAGGTGATATTGATGAAATAATATTGGTAGGTGGATCAACACGTATTCCTAAAGTTCAAGAATTGGTGGAAGAATTCTTCGGAAAAAAACCAAACAAAGGAGTAAACCCTGATGAGGTTGTAGCCGTAGGTGCTGCTATTCAAGGTGGTGTTTTAACAGGCGATGTAAAAGATGTATTGTTGTTAGATGTAACGCCATTATCACTAGGTATTGAAACTATGGGGAATGTATTTACTAAATTAATTGATGCAAATACAACCATTCCTACTAAAAAATCACAAGTTTTCTCAACAGCAGTTGACAATCAACCATCGGTTGAAATTCATGTGTTACAAGGTGAACGCGCCATGGCAAAAGACAACAAAACAATTGGTCGCTTTCACTTAGATGGAATTCCGCCATCTTCTAGGGGAATACCACAAATTGAGGTGACTTTTGATATTGATGCGAATGGTATCATTCACGTAACTGCTTTAGATAAGCAAACGAACAAATCGCAAGATATTCGCATTGAAGCTTCCTCTGGTTTATCAGATAAAGAAATTGAACAAATGAAAGCAGATGCTGAAGCAAATGCTGAAACAGATAAAAAAGCTAGAGAAATAGCAGACAAAGTAAATGCCGCTGATGGAATGATCTTCCAAACAGAAAAACAATTAAAAGACAACGGAGATAAATTATCTGATGGCGTTAAAAAACCTATCGAAGATGCTTTAGCTGATTTGAAAAAAGCACATGAAGCAAAGGACCTAGCAGGTATAGATGCTGCCATGGAGACAATTAACAAAGCTTGGGAAGCAGCAGCACCAGAAATGCAAAAAGCAGCTCAAGAACAACAAGCAGGAGGCAATCAAGAACCACAGCAAGATTCAGGTCAATCAAAAGAAAGTGATAATGTAGAAGATGTTGATTTCGAAGAAGTAAAAGAGGACTAAATACGTCTTTAAATTTATATAAAACCGCTCTAATTTAGAGCGGTTTTTTTAGTTATATTTGCTATTCATAATTAAAACTATTAAAACTATTAAAATGAAAAAAATAAACCTACTTCAAGATCTTACATACAATTTAAAAAAGGTAGCTATTTCAGTCTTATTTGAAACAGATTTTACAAAGGAAATTCGTATTCTTTTTAAACAAGGTCAAAGCATGAATAAACATCAAACTCCGTATCCAATAACTGTAGAAATAGTTAAAGGAGAAATTGATTTTGGTGTTGCCGACGAAATATTTCATTTGGAAACAGGTGACTTAGTCGCTCTAGATGGTGACGTTCCACACGACCTAAATGCAAAAGCTGATAGTATTGTCCGGTTGACATTGAGTAAACAAGATTCCGTGCAAAGAGTAAAAAATGTAGGGATATAACCAATTCTATTCCTAATTATTTTGTTGTAGATAATTGTAATATTGTAGTAGAGGTCTTATTTAAAAATTTGTATTTTTGAAACAAAGAATATAATTAATGATTCGTTCACTTATATTATTAGTACTAGTTTTAATACTACTAACAAGTTGTGGTAGTGTAAAGAAAGTAAATAAAGGTTTTGCAATCTTTTCCAAGCAAGAAACTCAATTAATTCTCTCAGGTAAAATTGATGAACCCATGCGGGTTTTATTGATATCCAACCCGAAGGATTCAGTATTATTACGTTCTAAAAGTCACTCTTTTAAAGCAAACCCTACTAACAAAGTACTTGAATATTTTACAAGCAGACTCTATCACACGGTAAGAGATTCTGCGACAAGAGGTGTTGGTATTGCAGCACCACAAGTAGGGATATTAAAAAAAATTATTTGGGTACAGCGTTTTGATAAAAAGGAAGAACCTTTTGAAGTATATTTCAATCCGGAAATAAAAAAGTATTCAGAGATGAAGCAAGAAGTTATGGAAGCTTGTCTTTCAATTCCGAATACAAGAGAAATGATGAACAATAGATCTTATGCCATTTTTCTAGAATATGACGACAAAAGAGGAAATCATAAATGTGAGATGATAGAAGCTTTTACAGCCGTTATTTTCCAACATGAAATTGATCATTTAGATGGAATATTGTTTATAGATCATTTAGAGAAGGAAACAAAAGAATCGATAAAACATAAATTAGAGTAGAAAGTTTATAAAGTTGAAAGTTAAAAGTGTTACTACTTTACAAACTTTACAAACTTTACAAACTTTACAAACTTTACAAACTTTACAAACTTTACAAACTTTAAGAACTTTGAACTTTAAACTAGTTACAATACTCGGAGCCAGACCTCAATTTGTAAAAGCAGCAGTGCTCAGTCGGGTTATTGCTAGTCATAACGAATTAGAGGAAATAATCATTCATACCGGGCAACATTACGACACCAACATGAGTGATGTGTTTTTTAGTGAAATGGAAATCCCCAAACCAAAATACAATTTAGCTATTAATGGTATGAATCATGGAGCTATGACAGGGCAAATGCTCGAAAAAATTGAAAAAATATTACTAGAAGAAAAGCCCGATGCTGTAGTGGTTTATGGAGATACCAATTCAACCTTAGCAGGAGCTTTAGCTGCTAAAAAGTTACAAATTAAATTGGTACATATAGAAGCAGGTTTACGTTCGTTTAATATGGCAATGCCAGAAGAAATTAATCGCATTCTAACAGATAGAATTGCCGATTTATTATTGTGTCCTACCGAAACAGCAATTGATAATTTAAAGGCTGAAGGTTTTGGTAGTTTTAATTCAAAAGTAGTCAAAGCAGGTGATATTATGAAAGATGCTGTGACCTATTACAGCCAAGTGTCTAAAGAAAAATCGACTATTTATGAAAAATTAAAATTAGAAAAAGGGAATTTTATTTTGGCGACAATTCACCGTCAAGAAACAACGGATAATCTCGAAAATTTAAAATCTGTTTTTGAGGGATTAGTCCGTATTAATAAAGAACAAAAAGTAGTTCTACCACTACATCCAAGGACAAAGAAAATTCTGAAAAAACATAATTTGGATTATGATATTACCTTTATTGAACCGGTGGGTTATTTTGATATGTTAGAATTACTCAAAAATTGCTCAATGGTTATAACCGATAGCGGCGGATTACAAAAAGA
>JAUVOS010000041.1 GCA_030599055.1 Lutibacter sp. | reverse complement strand
GTGAAGTGATCGATGGAATTGTAGTTCGCATGACAGAACGCGAAGCAATTATTGATATCAATTCAAAATCTGAAGGTGTAATTTCATTAAATGAGTTTAGGTACAATCCACACTTAAAAGAAGGTGATACAGTTGAAGTATTAGTTGATAAACGTGAAGATAGCACAGGTCAGTTAGTTTTATCACACCGTAAAGCACGGGTGATAAAAGCTTGGGATCGTGTTAATAATGCACATGATACAGGCGAAATTGTTACAGGTTTTGTAAAATGCCGTACCAGAGGTGGTATGATTGTAGATGTATTCGGTATTGAAGCATTCTTGCCAGGCTCGCAAATTGATGTAAAACCTATTAGAGATTACGATCAGTTTGTTGAAAAAAATATGGAATTCAAGGTGGTAAAAATAAACCAAGAATTTAAAAATGTTGTTGTATCACATAAAATCTTAATCGAAGCCGATTTAGAAGAACAAAAAAGAGAAATCATTGGTCAATTAGAAAAAGGACAAGTATTAGAAGGAGTTGTGAAAAACATTACTTCTTATGGAGTCTTTGTTGATTTAGGTGGTGTTGATGGACTAGTACATATTACTGATTTATCTTGGAGTCGTGTTTCACATCCAAATGAAGTAGTAGAATTAGATGCAACAATTAATGTAGTAATCTTAGATTTTGATGAAGATAAATCACGCATACAATTAGGAATAAAACAATTAACCGAACACCCATGGGAAGCTTTAAAAGAAGACATGAAAGTGGGTGACAAAGTTAAGGGTAAAGTTGTGGTCATTGCAGACTATGGAGTATTTGTAGAAGTGGCAGAAGGCGTTGAAGGATTAGTACATGTATCAGAAATGTCTTGGTCAACGCATTTACGTTCTGCTTCTGATTTTGTAAAAGTTGGAGACAAAATAGATGTTGAAATATTGACTTTTGATCGTGAAGCAAGAAAAATGTCTTTGGGTATGAAACAATTGACCAAAGACCCTTGGAGTGATATCACTGAAAAATTCCCTGTCGGATCAACACACACCGGTAAAGTTCGTAATTATACAAATTTTGGTGTTTTTGTGGAGTTAGAAGAAGGTATTGACGGTTTAGTCTATATCTCAGATTTATCTTGGACTAAGAAAGTGAAGCATCCATCTGATTTTGTAAATGTAGGAGACGACTTAAAAATTAAAGTTATTGAAATCAATGAAGAGGAACGCAAATTAAATCTAAGTCATAAACACACTACAGAAAATCCTTGGGATACTTATAAAGAACAATTCACTGTTGGCTCAAAACACACAGGGACTGTTAAAGAAAAAGTGGACAAAGGTGCTATTGTAATTTTTGATGATAATGTAGAAGCATTTGTTCCGGGACGTCATATGACTAAAGAAGATGGTAGCAAAATTGACAAAGGGGAGACCATAGAATTCTTAGTATTAGAATTTAACAAAGAATATCGTAAAATAGTAGTTTCTCATTCAGCGACGTATAAAGCCGAAGAAGAAAAAGCGGTAAAAGCACAAGCAAGAAAAGTAAAAGAAGCAGACCCAACAACATTTGGAGATGTCAATGAAACTTTAGCAGCGCTTAAAAAGAAAATGGAAAAAGGGAAATAATCCTTTTAACATAAATAGTTAAAAAAAGACTGTTCGCAGATTTGTGAACGGTCTTTTTTTGTGTAAATAATGCGGGTTAAAAAGAATAGAAAGGTGCAAACCTACTAAGTTTGTTAAAGTAAGAAAGGAATAGAATATCGGGAAAATAGTATGATACAGGTTATTCGTAAAAAAAAAACTCTTTTTAAATTTATATTAGTGAAATCATTCAAAAAGGGTTTGCAAAGAAAAAAGGCAAGCTACCTACATCACACCGCTCAACCTAATACCCTTGCTGCGTTCCCACCCTGGGGGTTTCAAAGGGAGCTGGTTGTGTAGGACTTGCCTCGGGTGCAAAGATACGAAAGAAATTCAAAATTTAGAAATTAGAATTCAGAATTTTTTGTTCAATAACGTAACTGTTCAGCTACTTTCTGTTTTTGCAAGCAAAGGGTGCAAAATTCTTAAAACTATTACATTATGAAAATTACGCAAAGAAATAAATGCTTTGTATTCATAAAACTTTGCGTTCTTAGCGTATTAAAAATTATCCTAATTCCTTTGCGGGCTTTGCGTGAAATACGTTTTAAAAACCCTTACAGATGAATAGTTACTCATTTTACTAACATTTTTACTATAAAAATAGTCGTGTAAAAGATTGTAAAACACCAATCGATTAATATAAATCAAACATCGTAAATCACAAATCAAATATCGTAAATCAAATATCGTAAATCTTTAGTACATTTGTACATCACTAACCTTTAAAATATATAAAATGGAAAATCAGAATTATGCCAGAAAAACGATGCTGTCTTATGGTGTCATGTTAGGTATTGCATCAATTATATTGTCTGTATTGAATTATTCTTTTGGAAATATTTACAAACCGCACTGGGCTTTTAACGTCCTCGGTCCTTTATTATTTATCGGTTTTATTATATATGGAATAAAAGCTTTTAAATTAAGTAACGAAGGTTTCTTAAAGTTATCTCAAGCGATTAAGATAGGGCTGGGAATAGCTATAATAGCCGGTATAATTTCGGGCCTTTATCAGTTTGTTTTTATGAATTATATCGAACCCGATTATATGACAAAAGTTGCTGAAGTTCAAGAACAAATGATGTATGAAAAATTTCCTGACATGGATGAAGCTATAATCGAAAAGCAGTTGGAAATAACCCAAAAGTTTTCAAATCCAGGGATTATGGTAGCCTTTACCATCGCAGGTAGTTTGATTATGGGCTTAATCATATCATTAATTGCTGGTTTGTTTATGAAAAAAGACGAAAATCAGTATTAAACTATAAAGTAAAAAATGGATCTATCACTAGTAATTCCTTTACTAAACGAAGAAGAATCATTAACCGAATTATACAATTGGATTGTGCGTGTGGTACAATCCAATTCGTATTCTTATGAGGTGATTCTTATCGATGATGGCAGTACAGATACTTCTTGGAAAGTGATTGAAAAACTGTCAAAGAAAGATGAAAACGTAAAGGGAATTCGTTTTCAAAAGAATTACGGTAAATCACAAGCGCTTCATGCAGGTTTTAATGCCGCACAAGGTGATGTGATTATTACCATGGATGCAGATTTACAAGATAGCCCCGATGAAATCCCCGAATTGTACGAAATGATTAAGGATCAGGGACACAACCTAGTCTCGGGATGGAAAAAGAAACGCTACGATTCTAAAATTAGAAAAAATATTCCTTCAAAGTTTTTTAACTGGGCAGCCAGAAAAACTTCCGGTTTGGATTTGCACGATTTTAATTGTGGACTAAAAGCCTATGACAAAGATGTGATAAAAAACATAAATGTTCATGGCGAAATGCATAGATACATTCCCGTTTTAGCAAAAAATGCCGGTTTTAATAAAATTACAGAAAAAGTGGTTACACATCAAGCAAGAAAGTACGGAGTTACAAAATTTGGAATGAGTCGATTTATCAATGGTTTTTTAGATTTAATCACTATTTGGTTTGTGTCGAAATTTGGAAAACGCCCCATGCATTTCTTTGGTTTGCTAGGAACCTTGATGTTTATTGTGGGTTTCTCATCAGCATTTTATATAGGTTTAGTGAAACTTCTACGTTTGTATTACTATAATACACCAACCCGTTTGGTTACCGACAATCCTTGGTTTTATATCGCTATGACAACGATGATTATCGGTACATTTTTCTTTTTAGCAGGTTTTTTAGGAGAAATCATTGTACGTACAAACACAGAAGTCGAACGTTATCAAATAGCTGAAAAGACAAATATTTAAAATAAGAATAACGCTGTATTACTCCGTGAAATACATCTGAGTAACACTGTGAAAAATTAAAAATATGAACATATTAGACAAAGCAAAAATTTGGACAAAAGCGCCCTTTAACAAATCCACTCAAAAAGAAATTCAAGATCTTATTGATGCAAATGAAATAGATCAATTAACCGATCGATTTTATAAAACATTGGCATTTGGCACAGGTGGTATGAGAGGTATTATGGGTGCAGGTATCAATAGAATGAATAGATATACCTATGGGAAAGCAACTCAGGGTTTAACAGATTACCTAAAAGAGTGTTTCCCAAGTAAACAACTAAAAGTGGCCATTGCTTATGATTGCAGACATAATTCAGACACCTTTGCGAAGCTAGTCGCAGATGTTTTTACGGCTAATGGTGTACAAGTATATTTGTTTGATGATATGCGTCCTACACCAGAACTATCTTTTGCAGTTCGCCATTTACAATGTGATGCGGGTATCGTTTTAACGGCTTCTCATAACCCACCAGAGTATAATGGGTATAAAGTTTACTGGAATGACGGTGGACAGATTGTGCCACCGGAAGATAAAGAAATTATAGCCAAAGTAACAAGTTTAGGATTTGATGAAATCAATTTTAAAGCAAACGATAATTTACTCACCTATATAGGAGCAGATTTAGATGAAGCCTTTTGGAATGCGTCACTTACTAATGGAACATTTGAAAGCACACAAGGTCGTGATCAATTAAAAATTGTATTTACGTCATTGCACGGTACTTCTATTAAATTAATTCCAGAAGCTTTAAAAAGAGCTGGTTATGCTGATGTGCATATTGTTGAAGAACAAAGAATTCCGGATGGTGATTTTCCTACGGTAGCTTCACCAAACCCTGAAGAACCCGCTGCTTTAAAGATGGCAACAGACTTGGCTGAGAGTATTAATGCCGATATCGTCATCGGTACTGATCCTGATTCTGATCGAATCGGAATAGCAGTTCGTAATATGGATGGGAAAATGCAATTGCTAAACGGAAATCAAACCATGTGTATTATGGATGATTTTCTATTAAAAAAGTGGAAACTAGAAGGTCGGATAGATGGCAAACAATTTGTTGGTTCTACTATTGTTTCAACAGATATGGTGAAGCGTATTGCTGAAAGTTATGGTGTGGAAATAAAAGTGGGTTTAACAGGTTTTAAATGGATTGCCAAAATGATTCGTGATGCCGAAGGAAAACAAGAGTTTATTGGTGGAGGAGAAGAAAGTTTTGGTTATATGATAGGCGATTTTAATCGTGATAAAGATGCAGTCACGGCAGCTTTATTAGCTTGCGAAATTGCAGCCGATGCAAAAGCAAAAGGGACATCATTTTATAAGGAATTATTAGAGCTTTATAAAAAATACGGGTTTTATAAAGAACATCTTATTTCCATTGTAAAAAAAGGAATTAAAGGAGCTGATGAAATAGCGCAAATGATGCTTGATTTAAGAGAGAATCCGTTAAAAGAGATCGACGGTTCTCCCGTTACCTGGCTGTATGATTATCAATTATCAAAAGCAAAGAATTTAGTAACCGGGGAAACTAAAGAAATAACAATCCCTAAAGAAAATGTATTAATTTATTACACGGCTGATGGTGCAAAAGTAGCAGCTAGACCCAGTGGAACAGAGCCAAAAATAAAATTTTATTTTAGCGTCAATGCAAAGTTAGATTCAATTAATGAAGCTAAACAAGTTGAGCAACAACTAAACGATAAAATTCAAAGAATCATTAAAGAAATGAAGTTGTAAAAGATATCGGGATTAAAGTTGAAAGATAGTATTTTTTGAACTTCCGACTTCTAACTTCTGATTTCTGACTTGAAAACATGAACTACTTTAAAAAAATAATACGATACGCACTTCCCTATAAAATGTATGGGTTTTTAAATATTGGAAGTAATATTTTTTACGCCATATTTAGTGTTTTGTCATTTATGGCATTGATTCCAATGCTCAATGTATTGTTTGAAAAGGAAACAGCTTTACGAGAAAAACCTATCTGGAGCGGTATAAAAAATCTAAAAGATTTTGTTTTTGATTCGATGAATTATCAAATAACACAGTTGACGGATTCCAAAGGACAGATGACTGCATTATTGTTAATGGTTGCTTTTATAATAGCGATTTTCTTACTTAAGAATATTTTCAATTATGCAGCGATGTTTTTTATTACGTTTCTCAGAAATGGAGTTTTAAAGGACATACGTAATGATTTGTACGAAAAAGCTATCAGCTTGCATTTAGCTTATTATTCAGAAAAGAGAAAAGGCGATATGATGGCACGCCTTTCAGGCGATGTAGCAGTTGTTCAAAATTCTTTTTTATCCGTTTTAGAACTAATTGTGAAAGAACCTTTAACCATAATTTTTACGCTGATTGGAATGTTGGCTTTAAGTCCGAAGTTAACGCTATTTGTACTGATATTTATTCCCATTTCGGGTTATATAATATCTGTAATTGGAAAAAAATTAAAACAACAATCAACTATCGCACAAAAAGAACAAGGTTTCTTTTTATCATTAATTGATGAGAGTTTGGGAGGTTTACGTGTGATCAAAGGATTTAATGCAGAGCGATATTTTTCAAGAAATTTTAAAGAATCAACCCAACGTTTTTATGATATATCTAACAAACTATTAAACCGTCAGAATTTAGCAACACCGACAAGCGAATTTTTAGGAGTAGTAGTTATCGCCATATTACTGTGGTTTGGTGGACGAATGGTTTTATTGGAAAAAACACTGGATGCAGCCTCTTTTATAGCGTTTATGGGCTTAGCTTACAATATTTTAACACCGGCAAAAGCCATTTCAAAAGCAGTCTATTCAGTTCGTAAAGGAAATGCTGCTGCTGAACGAGTTTTAGACGTGTTGGAGACTTTTAACCCGCTAGATGATAAAGTAGATGCCCAAGAAAAACAAACATTTGATTCTCAAATAGATTTTAAAGATTTATCCTTTAAATACGAAGACGATTTGGTTTTAAAAGATTTTAATCTGAAAGTAAAAAAAGGGCAAACAGTAGCTTTAGTAGGGCAGTCGGGTAGTGGAAAATCAACTATTGCATCATTATTAACTCGTTTTTATGATGTAAATAAAGGGCAGATTCTAATTGATGGAACTGATATAAAAGATTTAAAGAAAAGATCACTTCGTGGTTTGATGGGCTTGGTAACGCAAGACGCTATTTTATTTCATGATTCGGTTAAAAATAATATCATTTTTGGATTAGAAGGTGTTACTGATGAGCAAGTTATACAAGCAGCAAAAATAGCCAATGCGCACGAATTTATCATGAATTTACCCAAAGGCTATGATACAAATATCGGTGATGCAGGAGGAAAATTATCAGGAGGACAAAAACAACGTCTGTCCATAGCACGCGCTGTACTTAAAAATCCACCGATTATGATTTTAGATGAAGCCACTTCTGCTTTAGATACCGAATCAGAACGTTTGGTGCAAGATGCCCTAGAACACATGATGGAAAACAGAACTTCTGTTGTGATTGCTCATAGACTATCGACTGTGCAAAAAGCAGATAAAATTGTCGTTATGAAAGAAGGACGAATCATTGAACAAGGTACTCATAAAGAGCTTATCGCCGCAAAAGGCACCTATAAAATGTTGGTTGATATGCAAGAGTTGTAATTTTTTTGTAACTTTAGCTTTGGAAAAATAGTTTCGAGACTATGAAAAAAATAATTTTTTTAATTGTCATTTTTTTTACGCTAGGTCATGTTTTCTATTCTCAAGAAAATAGTTCTCTTGATGATGAATTTGAAATAACAGTTAAGTATGTAAGAGAACATACCACAAAACTTAAACAAAATAAGAATATCAATTCGTGGGTTTTTTTAAAAGATTCAACTCAAGTAATTGTATATGATTCTACCGGTACAATTAATTATATTACTGAGTTTACTTATGATAATCAAGGTAAAATTATTGAGAGCCTTGCTACATATACGGAAGTGACATATCCGGTTGATTATTTAATTATAAAAAATCAATATTTATATGATGTTGACTACAATTTGACAGGTATTGTTATTTATGGAAAAGATGATATTAATGCCAATTGGAATAATTATAGATTGCATGAATTTACATATGAGAGTAGTAATTTAATAATCGAAGTTTTTAAAAAATGGGATGATATAAACCTCTTGTGGGTAAACAATTCTAAAAAAGAAAACACATATGATGCCAGTAATGATATGATTATAACGACTAAGTCTTATTGGAATTCAACTAATGAAGCATGGCGTTTTTCTGAAAAACATAGTAGAATATTCGATAATATGGGGATGCTTATAGTAGAAGAAGTGTTATATTGGGATATGCAATTAGAAGAATGGTATTTTTCACATACCATAAACTATACTTATAATGGAAACTTTGATATATTAGAAGAATTAATTCAATATGACTCGGGAGAGCTTTGTAGGTTTTTATATGTTTATAACGGCTCATTATTGACGTCATTATTCTTCCAATATTGGCTCGAGAGTTCAAATGAATGGGTGTCAGAACAAAGTACCGACTATTATTATGATGAAAATAATAACCTAGTTCATGAGTATTGGCAAAGTGTTTGCCCCAGTTCTGACACCTATCACTATTATTCGATGCATTTTATCGGCTTGCCCGAAGAAAGCATTAGTAATCAAAGACTGCTTTATCCAAACCCTTCTAGTGATATTGTTTATATCAACGCTTCTAATCAGAGGTTTACAGTAATTATTACTACTACTAATGGTAATGAAATATTACTTTTAAAAAACTGTAAGAATTCATTTGACGTATCTAACTTGTCAAATGGAATCTATTTTGTAAAGATTTTAAGTGATACGAATTCTTATTCAGTTAAACTTATCAAAGAATAAAGATATTTTATAAGAAATAGTAATCCAGTATTTTTTTTACAGACCCATAATATCCTTTCCCAAACAAGTTTAAATGCACCAATAAATAGTACAATTGATAGATGTCATTTCTTTCTTTATTTCCAAGTGTATCGGGAATGATTCTGTGATAAGCATCATAAAAGCTAGTAGAAAATCCGCCGAAAAGCCGACTCATTGCCAAATCTACTTCACTGTGTCCGTAATAAACGGCTGGATCTATCAGATAAGGAGTGCCATCAGTTGCGATTAAATAATTTCCTCCCCAAAGATCACCGTGTAATAAACTAGGTGCTACATCAGAGAATAAATCTTTACAAACCTTGTGTAGTTTATCAAAAGAGGGAATCTCCTTATCGGAAAGTAATGATTTGGTTTTAGCTAAATTCAATTGAGGCAAGAGTCTTTCTTGGATATAAAACTGCGTCCAATCTTTATGTCTGTTGTTGGTTTGCGGAATACTTCCAATAAAATTGTCTGTATTAAAGCCAAATTCAGAAGTAGTATTTTGATGTAATATTGCAAGTTGAATTCCCAATTGCTCGAAGTCTTTTTGAGTGGGATTTTTTGTTTCTATAAATTCCATTAACAATAGTGAATTCCCTTTATATTTATCTAAAAAATAGACTTCAGGTGTTTTAATTGTGTCAGTCTTTGCAATACTTTCTAAACCCTCTTTTTCTGCCAAAAACATTTTACTAGCTTGCGCTCCTTTATGGGTTTTAAGCAAGAATTTTTGAGATTTCCCTTCCAGTAAATATACTTGTGATATATCACCACCTGATAAGGACGTACACGATTTTATTGGAGATTGTAACAAACTTAAACCGATATAATCTAGAATAGACTGTTGCATAAGGAGATATTAGTATTGAGATATTAGTATTGAGATTGTGAATTTTAGAAAAATAGATGATAAAAACATTTATTCATCATTTACCTTAAACCCGCAAGGATTTTATTAGTATATAGATAATCAGCATTATACGGCATTACTCATTCACCTAATTTAGTGATACAAAAAAGGAATCTATCTTGTAATAAAAAATATTTTTTTACCACGAATGCACGAATAAACATCTTAACTATTATATAATCAAATATTTATATGTCATTAAATTCGTGTATTCGTGGCTGTAATACAATAGCTTGCGGAATTATGGATTTACATTATTTAAAACTTCTTCAATAGTTTTTACGGGCAACTTACAGGTATTGTCCACGCACACAAATATCTGGGTTTCTGTACTATTCCTATTTTTTGTAATGGCTAGTTCACTTCCGATAGATGCTTTTGCAAGGATGGTATTTGGTAAATAATTTTTATTTATTTCAATTAATACACCTTCAGTCTCAATTCCTCCAACGACAATTTCATAAAACGGATTTACAAACCAGCTATATAGTTGTATCCAATTTGAATAAAAACTAGGATTCGCAATAAGTGCGTCGTTAATACTCATTAGCATTTTTTTTGATTTTTTGATATATTCATACTTTGAATCGTAGTGCCCTAGGATAAATAAGTTCTTAGCCATTACGGAATTAGACGCAGGAATTACATTATCACTCAATTCCTTTTTACGACGGCTGATATCAGTTTGTAAATCAGATGTGTAAAAAAAGAAACCTGTTTTAGTATCATAAAAGTGTGCAAAAGTGTAATCTGCTAATTTAAAAGCATTCGATAAGTATTCTTCATTAAATGTAATCTGGTAGAGTTTGATAAAGGCTTCGATTGTAAGGGAATAATCCTCTAAAAATCCGGGGATATTACTTTTGCCATTTTTGTAGTTACGAAGCAAAACACCGTCTTTTTGTAGTTGATTTTTTAGGATAAACTGCGCAATATTTTCTGCTTTATTTTTAAACTTCTTATCTCCAAATGCTTTGTAAGCTTCTGTCAAACCCGATATTAATAATGCATTCCACGATGTTAAGGTTTTATCGTCTAAACCCGGTCTTATTCTTTTTTCTCTTTCTTTTAATAAAATTGCTTTTAAATCGGTTATTTCTTTTGGTTCTATTTGTTCATTCGTAGTTAATATTGTTTTTCCTTCCCAGTTTCCGGTCTTTGTAATCGTATAATAATCAATAAATCTCGGTGAATTATCTTTGAGTAATATTTCAATTTCATCATACGACCAGACATAATATTTGCCTTCTTCGCCTTCGCTATCAGCATCTAGTGATGAAAATACATTTGCATTTTTACCTGCTAATTCTCGCGTTATAAAGGTGTTTGTTTCATAAACTATTCGTTTGTACAATTCATTTTTCGAAATTTTATAGGCATTGCTATACAAACCTATTAACTGTGCATTGTCGTAAAGCATTTTTTCGAAATGAGGTATCAGCCAATTTGCATCTGTTGAATAACGTGCAAAACCACCACCAATTTGATCATAGATACCTCCGGTAGCCATTTTGTTTAGTGTGTTAAAAGTATGTAATCTCAATTTTTTTACATCTTTTTGATCAGACAATAGTAAAAGAGTTTCATAATTATTTGGCATTGGGAATTTAGGAACTCTTGTATTTCCGCCTAATTCTAAATCAAAATTCCTTCGCCATACATTCTCTATAGAGTCTAAATACGTCTTGTTTAGTTCTTTTCCGATATTTGTAAATTGCATTTCATTATTTACAAGCCCTGCTTTAATTTGATTTGAATAATCTAGAAGTTTTTGTCTGTCATTTTTATATGTTTTTGTAATTGCTAGTAAAGTTTCTTTCCAGTTATCGGGAGGAAAATAAGTTCCCCCAAAAAAAGTATCGCCATTAGGAAATGCAAAACAGTTTAAAGGCCAGCCACCTCTTCCGGTAATTATGTGCAAGGCATCCATATAAACGTGGTCTATATCCGGGCGTTCTTCTCTATCTACCTTTATACAAACAAAATTATCATTCATTATTTTTGAAATTTCAATATTCTCAAAACTCTCATGCTCCATTACATGACACCAATGACAAGCGGAGTAACCAATACTAATAAGTAGTGGTTTATCCTCTTTTTGCGCTTTTGATAGGGCTTTCTCTCCCCAAGGCATCCAGTTTACCGGGTTGTGTGCATGTTGTAATAAATAAGGACTTGTTTCATTTATAAGGCTATTGGTATATTTTTGTTCGACCATTTTTTCTTTGATTTGTACATTACACGAAGTTATTAGTAGTGCAAGTAAACTTGCTAGCATAGTTTTCATGTGTTTAAATTCTATTTTTTAGCGGTAATACCAAAATAAATTTGGCAGAAGCTAAATGGTGTTCGCTATTAATCATTCCCCTGTGTGTCAATCCCGATAGTTATCGCATTGGCGTCAACCTTATTTTAGGATATTTTAAATATTATTGTTTTAAGTTGTTAAAATACAAGAGAGTATGCATTTTTGCAAAGAATTAATAATCTACTTTAATTATGCAAAAAACACACACTCAAATGTATTCATTTCCCAAAATTAAACAAAAAATAGGATATCTTAAACCATATGCTTTGGAAAAAAGGTTAACTATTAACAAAAGAAAAAACAGGAAAGCCTCCATAGTAGATATTCTTTTAGGTTATTGGCTTTTAATTTCCAAAAATGAATTCAGTTTTGATAATTGGGCAATGCAAATAAGTACTATAACAGGGGACACAATAAGTGGTCAAGCCATTTGGAAACGAATTACCCCCAAAATGATAGTGTTTTTAAAAACCTTATTAGGCAAGTCTTTTAAACAAAAAACTAATTATTTTTTGAACAGTAAGCTTTTTGATGCCTTCGAGAATATTTATATTCAAGATGCTACACATTTTTCATTATCTCGAATACTTTCAAAAGTATTTCCAGGGAGTTATTCAAAGTATGGAGATAGTGCAACAGCAAAAATTCAAGCAGTATTTAACTTAAAGAAAGGTTTCTTTGCAGATTTCACTTTAAATTCTTACCGTGATACGGATCAAAAGGATTCATCAAGGTTTACAGAAGAATTAAAAAAAGGAGATATTATCATTAGAGATTTAGGTTATCATGTTTTAGAAACCTTTAAAAAAATAGAAAATAGGGCAGCTTATTTTTTAAGTAGATATAAATTAAATATTTTAGTTTACAACGCCGTGAGAGGAGAGCAAATCAATCTAGGTAAGTTGTTAAAAAAGAAAAAGAGATTGGATATGAATGTTTATTTAGGAACTAAAAAAAGTTTAAAAGTTAGACTAATTGCAATTCCTTTGTCTGACAAGGTGGTCAATGAGAGAATAAGAAAAGCTAAAAATGACAGGAATAAAAAAACGAACCATTCAAAGGAATATTACGAACTACTCAAGTATAGTATTTACATAACAAATGTTCCTAAAGAAATTTGGAATCCACAGCAAATCACTCAAGCCTATAAGGTAAGGTGGTATATTGAAATATTGTTTAAAGGTTGGAAAAGTAACCTTAAAATGAAAGTAAGCATTCCTGAAAGATATTTAACAAAACAAAGAGCAGAATTCTTTTTTTACGCCTCATTATTAATGGTAAATTTATTAATAATGCCTGTTTTTACAAGAATTCAGTATTCAAACGAATCTCACAATAGAGTTGCAATAAGTATAATGAAACTCTGTGCATACATTAATCAAAATATACAAATGATTATAAGAAATGATATTGATAAAATTCTAAATCAAATAGAATATTATTGTATTTATGAATCAAGGAAAAACCGTATAAACTCTATTGAAACAATCTATTCTATTGTCTCTTAAGTTGACGCCAATGCGATAGTTATCGGGATACCCTGAGGTTTAATACCCTTTATTTAACTACAAGACCTAGTAGGTTTAAAAAACCTACTAAGTCTGTTAGAAATTTAATTAGCCTATTCTCGACTGCTTCCAAAACTATTGAAATGTTTAACCCGAATTATTCATGGGTTTTTCGTTATGAGAATTAAAAGGGCAATAAAATAAAGTACTCACGGAATATTTTTTCCACAGCAATAGCCATAGCTATTGCGAGGACAGAAATATGAGTAAGTGCTTGATTTTGAAGTCATTTTGGCTCGTAATAGATTAGCTCATGAATAATTCGGGTTAAGCATTTCAATAGTTTTGGAAGCAGTCGAGAATAGGCTAATTAAATTTCTAACAGAC
>JAUVOS010000007.1 GCA_030599055.1 Lutibacter sp. | reverse complement strand
TTCCAATTATTATAATTGTATATATATTGGTTTCTATTGGGAATAATTTAGTAGGAAAAAAGGAACAGATTCCTTCTTAATTGATAAGAATATTACATCTTATTTATGGAGCTGTGTTTGTAAATAAAGGCTTAATTTGGTAAATAGTTCTCTACTCCTTATTGTTAAAGCTACAAGTCATTTTATAACTGACACGAATTACACTAATTGACACGAATTTTTCGCACTTTAATAAGTGAAGTAATATAGTGATATATGCCTGATAATGATTACACTAATTAAATCCTTGCGGATTTTAGGATTCTTTTTTTAATCACATAAGATGCCTAAAGGTGTAATAAATGAGGTTTAAATTGTGGGATATCATTGGAACCTTGCGTAAACCTATGCGTTCCTCGCGGTTAAAAAAACAACGCTATTTTAAACTAGAGCCATAAAAACTACTAACTTATTTATAATACACGTTTTTTTAACACAAAACTTTTTCCTAAATAAACTTTTCTGACCAACTCATCTTTGGCGAGTTCTTCAGGAGTTCCTTCTTTTAAGATTCCTCCTTCAAACATTAAATAAGTTCGGTCTGTTATGGCAAGTGTTTCAGTAACATTGTGATCTGTTATTAAAATACCAATATTTCTATCTTTTAGATGTGCTACAATATTTTGAATATCCTCCACAGCAATCGGATCAACGCCTGCAAAAGGTTCGTCTAGCAATATAAAATTTGGATCAGAAGCCAAAGCCCTAGCTATTTCCGTACGACGACGTTCACCACCCGAGAGTAAGTCCCCTCGATTTTTTCGAACATGTCCTAAACCAAACTCTGCAATAAGCTCCTCTAATTTTTCTTTTTGCTCTTTTTTAGTCAGTTTTGTAAACTGTAGTACTGCTTTTATATTATCTTCAACTGATAATTTACGAAATACTGATGCTTCTTGTGCTAAATAGCCAATACCCTTTTGAGCTCTTTGATACATGGCATCATCGGTAATATTGTCATCATCGATATATACAGCGCCGGAATTTGGTGATATCATTCCTACTATCATATAAAAGGTAGTTGTTTTACCGGCTCCATTTGGTCCCAATAAACCGACTATCTCGCCTCTATTTACTTCTAATGAGACATTATTTACAACCAATCGATTGCCATATTTTTTAGAAACATTTTCTGCTCGTAATTTCATGTGTTAAAATTTATTTTTTAGCGACAACATGTATTGCCTCCCTTCCGGCAAAGGCGTTAAGCTTTATTCGAATCTTTCCTTCCTACAACAGCACCTTGATTTAATTAGCACTCAAATATATAAAAACTACCTGCTTTTTAAATACTATGATTGTTATTTTCTACAATATATTTTGTAAAAATAATTGATCTTTTTTCTAAGCATATTTAATTTATGTTAAAACTAGAGATTGCAGTGCTAATTAGGTTATTTATCACGCTTTTTTTTCCTTTCCTTCATGTTTAAATCTGTTATGTGTCCAGAAATAATACTCGGGTTTTTCTCGTATTTGTTTTTCGACCTTGTCAATAAATATATCTGTTATTTGATAGTTTGAAAAATCTTTAGGATTCTCAGCTAAAAGTTCAAATTTAACTTCGTAATAACCACGTTTTATTTTATTAATTTGCATATTTACATAAGCACAATCATATTTCTTTGCTAACATCTCAGCACCTGTATGTATGGGCACCCGTACTCCCAAAAAGTCTGCCCAATAAAAGGCTCTCCCTATCTGTGGTGATTGATCACTTAATAAACCATATATTCCTATCGTTTTATTTTTGTAATTTGTTCGTATATTTGGGATTGTATCCTCTTTTAAAATCATGTATCCGCCAAATCTTTCTCGAGTTGTTTTAATCTTTTTTTCAAATATTTTATTGTTAATCTTTGTATAAGTAGCATAAGCATTAATAGCTATATGAAGATTCAGACTCACAACCCATTCCCAGTTTCCATAATGACTTCCTACAATAACCATTGATTTTCCTTTATCGGCAATTTCTTCTAATAAAGATACATTTTTAAATGTATAGTGCTTCATCATTTGCTTTTTAGAAATCGTAAAAGTTTTAATCATTTCCATAAAAATATCTACAAAATGATGGTAGAATTTACGACGAAGAACCAATAGTTCTTTTTCAGTTTTATTGGGAAAAGCACGCTTTAAATTACTTAATGCCAACCCCTTACGATAACCTACTAAATAATAGACAATAAAATATACAAAATCAGAAATGGCATACAAGACTGGAAATGGCGCTTTGGATAGCAACCAAATAAAAGGATAAAATATATAAAAAATAATTTTTTGCATACAAATGCAAATATCGTATTTTAATTCAAATCTAGTTTGTTTTTTTACTTTCACATTTATTAATAATATTCTTGTTTAGAAAGCTTTATAGAATTATTTAGTTTTATTCAGAATTAACTACAAAAAAAGCTTGCTATTTTTAGTACATTTGTCCCGCATTAAAAAGTAAACAATGAGGCATATTAAATTCATCTATCTACTCGTATTTCTGTTTTCAATTTTTTCCTGTAATAAAGAAAAAAATACTGATTTTGTAGTAAAAGGAACTATTAAAGGGCTGACCAAAGGTACTGTTTATCTCGATAAAGTCATCGATACCATAATTTCACCGGTTGACTCTTTTCTAGTACGTGATAACGGTAAATTTATTTTGGGTGATGCTTTAGAAAGTCCTGAAATATATTACTTACGAATTAAAGAAGTACCTGGTGAAAAGCTACTGGTTTTCGGAGAAAAAACTTCAATTGAGGTGCAGACTAAACTTGAAAGATTTGTAGTTTCTGCTGAGGTTACCGGCTCTGAAAATCACGATTTGTGGCAAGAATATAAAAAGATGATTCAGAAATTTAACAGCAGTAATCTAGATCTTGTCAAAGCCAGTTTTGAAGCAAAACAAAAACAAGATAGTCTTGCATTAGATTCTTTAGACACTGCCTACAAAAGTTTGGTACGCAGAAGGTATTTATACACAACCAATTATGCAGTAAAACATGCCGATAGAGAAGTCGCACCCTATTTAGCACTAACAGAATTATACAATGCTAATATTTCGCTACTAGATACTATAAACAATTCACTTAGTGAAGAAATTAAAAATTCTAAATACGGAAAACAATTGGATCGATTTATTACTGTGATTCGGAAGAATGAGAATTGAGAAGAGAGAATTGAGAATTGAGAATTGAGAATAGAGAGAAGAAAACAGACAACAAACAACAGAGAAAACAACTTTCTACTGAGTGTCAATGACAAGCATGTAAATTTTGAACTATTTTAACACTACATATCTATCTTTAGGAAGCAATCAAGGCGACAAACTTGATTATTTGCAACAAGCTGTGTTTAAAATTGCTGAACAAACAGGAACAGTAACACGTATTTCCCCTGTCTATAAATCTGAAGCCTATGGATTTAAAGCAGATGATTTTTTAAATATATGTATTTGTCTAACTACAAATTTAAA
The DNA here is from genome assembly GCA_030599055.1 of Lutibacter sp. Lineage (GTDB taxonomy): Bacteria > Bacteroidota > Bacteroidia > Flavobacteriales > Flavobacteriaceae > DQTL01. The sequence goes on along the minus strand of JAUVOS010000007.1, from coordinate 19,075 downwards.
TCCTAGCGACTTATTAGAAAAATTACTTACTATTGAAACTTCCTTAGGCAGAAAACGCATTAAAAAGGGAGAATATGAATCTAGAACCCTAGATATTGATATTTTATTTTATGAAGATGAACTTGTACTAAGTGAAAAACTGACTATTCCTCATCCTGAAATATCAAAACGTGTATTTGTTTTAAAACCACTTGCCGATATAGCTTCTGACTATATACACCCAATAGAAAAGAAAGCAATTAAAAGCTTATTAAATGAGTGTTCAGATACTTCAAAGATTGAAAAAACAACTTTTACCATCAAAAAACCTATTTCTATTTCTGACAAATACAACTATATTGCTATTGAAGGAAATATAGGTGCTGGAAAAACAACATTGAGCTCTATGTTTGCCGAGCAATTTAACGCCAAACAAGTATTGGAACGTTTTGCTGACAATCCTTTTTTACCAAAATTTTATAAAGACGAAGAACGCTATGCTTTTCCTTTAGAGATGAGTTTTTTAGCCGATCGTTATCAACAACTTTCAGATGACTTGGCACAATTTGATTTGTTTAAAAGCTTTATCATTTCTGATTATTATATATTTAAATCACTCATTTTTGCACAAGTAACATTATCGGAAGATGAATATGCGCTGTATCGAAAAATGTTTGATATTATCTATAAGGATATTACCAAACCTGATTTATATATTTATCTCTATCAAAGTACCGAAAGACTACTCGAAAATATAAAGAAAAGAGGTCGTGATTACGAACAAGACATCTCTGGTGATTATTTAGAAAAAATACACAAAGGATATGCGAATTTTATAAAATCAGAAAAAAACCTCAACACACTAATCATTGATGTATCTGAACTCGATTTTGTCAGTAATCCTAATGATTATCAAACAATTATTACTAATATTTTGGAGTTTAAAATTTAATCAACAGTCTGATATCATTCTAATAACTTACTATTTCGTCATTCAAATCTCTTAGCGACCATTACGAAATTTCTTAGCGTCCTTGCGGTTAAACCATTTATTCCACCCAAAACAAATCCGCGATAACTCCATCAACTAAAAAGAATTTTTCAGACCTAAGGACTAGCCTATTCTTTTCAACAAATTGTAAAGTGCCTTTCTGTAAATATTTCTGTGCATTTTTAGTGAAATATGATGAATACTTTTCTCCAAAGTCCTTTTTTATTGTATCTAAATCAATTCCCCACATAGTACGTAAACCCGTCATAATATATTCGTTATATCGCATTGCAGCGGTTAAATACTCTACTTTATTTGGAACTATGCCCTCTTTTAGGGATTTGATATAACGAGCATTGTTAGCCACATTCCAACTACGTGTTTTTTGGTTATAGGAATGTGCGGAAGGACCGATTCCTAAATACGATTTCCCTTGCCAATACGAGGTGTTGTGTTGTGATAAAAAGCCTTCTTTTGCAAAATTTGACAACTCATAATGCAAATAATCATACTCCTTCATATAACGTAACAATATATCAAAATGAGCTTTTGCCAATTCGTCATCCAAAGGTTTAATTTTTTTGGAGTTAATTTGATGTGCGAGAACAGTTTTAGGTTCAACAGTTAAAGCATACGATGATAAATGTGGTATATTAAGTGTTAAAAAAGCATCTAGATTTCTCTGCCAATTAGCTAGTGATAACCCAGGAATTCCATATATCAAATCAATTGTAATATTTTCAATACCGCTGTCTTGTGCATCTTTAATCGCTCTTATAGCTTCTTGAGAAGTATGCGCACGATTCATAAATTTTAAATCGGCATTAAAGAAGGATTGTACCCCAATACTCAATCTATTTATTCCCAACTTTTTCAATCCTTTTAAATAAGATTCTGATAAATCATCGGGGTTGGCTTCTAAGCTAATCTCTGCATTTTCCGCAATGGAGTAATTAGCGTTTATACTTTCAAAAATTCCTTTTAATTCAGTAATTGTAAGAATAGATGGTGTTCCGCCACCAAGGTAGATAGTTTGAATTGGTTCGTTTACTTCGTTTTTCCTTAGTATAAGTTCTTTTTTAATTGCATGGATTAATGCCTCTTTGTTCCGTAAAGAAATCGAAAAATGAAAATCGCAATAATTGCACTTTTGCTTGCAAAATGGAATATGTAGGTAGAGTCCTGCCAATTTTAAATTTAGCTTATCTGCAAATGTAACCTAAATTGAGCTTTTTCAATAAAAAAACCCCGATAATAGTATTAGATTATCGGGATTTTAATGCAATATAAATCTTGTTACTTACTTCGTAAACAACATTTCACGATATTTACTCAAAGGCCAAAGTTCATCATCAATTTTTAATTCTAATTTGTCGCAGTGGTAGCGAATTTTATCAAAATAAGGTTTAACCTTTTGGCAATAAGCATCAGCTTTCTTTTCAATATCTTTAATTTTATTGGCTTTTTTACGGGCTTCAACCATAGCATCTATCATAGCAATTATTTCATTGATATGATTTGAGATGGATTGTATCAATTTCATTTGTTCTTTTGCCGTTTCTTTATAAGATGCTCCAAAAATATCTTTAATTCCTTGTACATTTTCTATCAAAGTATTTTGATAACGAACTGCGGTAGGAACCACATGATTTCGTGCAATATCGCCCAAAACTCTCGCTTCTATTTGAAGTCGCAAAACATACTCCTCAACTTCAATCTCATGCCGTGCTTCTACTTCTATTTTTGTCATTATATTCATATCCTCAAACAACCCAATAGATTTTGAAGTAACCTGTGCACGTAGCGCAGTTGGTGTTGTTTTATTATTACTCAAACCTCTTTTTGCAGCTTCTTTTTCCCAAGCGTCACTATAGCCATCTCCTTCAAATCTTATTCTTTTGGATTTTTTAATATACTCTCTCAACACATTAAAAATAGCGTCGTCTTTTTTCATCGCCTTATTTTTAATCAATGCATCGACCTCAATTTTAAAATCTATGAGTTGCTTTGCGACAATTGTATTTAAAACCATCATAGGCATAGCTGAATTAGCACGTGATCCAACAGCTCTAAACTCAAATCTATTTCCTGTAAAAGCAAATGGTGAGGTTCTATTTCTATCGGTATTATCCAACATAATCTCCGGTATTTTACCTACAATATTAAGTTTTAAATCCGTTTTTTCTTGTGGAGATAATTTTCCTTTGGTCACTTTTTCTAGTTCGTCTAAAACACCTGTTAAATGCGCTCCAATAAATACCGAAATAATCGCCGGTGGCGCTTCATTTGCTCCCAATCTGTGGTCATTACTCGCTGATGCAATAGAAGCACGAATTAATTCTTCATAATCGTGTACTGCTTTTATGGTATTTATAAAAAAGGTCAAAAACTGAAGGTTATTCATCGGAGTTCGTCCCGGACTTAAAAGATTAACACCTGTATCGGTTGCTAAACTCCAATTATTATGCTTTCCTGATCCGTTTATACCGGCAAAAGGTTTTTCGTGCATCAATACTTCAAAATTATGCCTTTTGGCTATTTTCGTCATGATGTCCATCATCAATGAGTTGTGATCAACCGCTAAATTAGCTTCTTCAAATAAAGGAGCTAACTCAAATTGATTTGGAGCTACCTCATTATGACGAGTTTTAGCCGGAATTCCTAATTTTAAAGATTCTATTTCTAATTCGCGCATAAAGGCTATCACACGGTCGGATATTGACCCAAAGTAATGATCGTCTAATTGCTGTCCTTTAGCTGCTGTATGTCCTAATAAAGTTCTTCCAGTTAGTCGTATATCAGGACGACTGTCAGCAAAAGCACTATCAATAAGAAAATATTCTTGTTCTACTCCCAAAGTAGCATGCACTTTATTAACCTTTTTATCAAAGTATTTAGCGACAGCAGTAGCTGCATCATCGATAGCCTGCAATGCTTTTAAAAGAGGCGTTTTGTTATCTAAAGCTTCACCTGTATAGGCTACAAAAATTGTGGGAATACATAAAGTGGTCTCATAAACAAAAGCAGGAGACGAAGGATCCCAAGCAGTATAACCTCTCGCTTCAAATGTATTTCGGATACCACCATTTGGAAAACTCGACGCATCTGGTTCTTGCTGTACTAATTGTCCACCATCAAATCTTTCCATAGCTTTTCCGTCTCCAATCGGTTCAAAAAAAGCATCGTGTTTTTCTGCAGTCGCACCTGTTAAAGGTTGAAACCAATGTGTATAATGCGTGGCTCCTTTTGACAGTGCCCAATCCTTCATAGCACTTGCTACTTGATCTGCTACTTTTCTATCCATCTTTTTTCCATGATGAATTGCATTTTGAACACTTCTAAAAGCTTCTTTTGTCATCGTTTGGCGCATGGCATCATTATCAAACACGTTGACTCCGAATAATTCAGATCTTTTAGCCGTTATTTCTTTTACTTTTATCGGCTTACGATCCATTGTTTTTTCTAGGGTTCTAAATCTAATAGTTGGCATTATATATGTATTTTATAATTTATTAAGGGGCAAAAGTAATAATAAATGACTTACAAACAATAACACCCCCATAAAAAAGAAGGTATTGTTAATAAATAATACTTTTTGTTAATATAATGTTCTAACTATCTAATTATTGAGACTACATACTTATTTATTAACCCGACGGACATAAGACGAAAAGATATATGACGTAAGACATTTATACTCACAGCTATTAACCCGACAGACATAAAATGTAAGACTTTTAATCATAGCTAATTACAATCCAACCCTATTTCGGTTAATTATCGTCATATTAATAACTTGTATATATATTGGTTGATTACATTTTCCAAACCCAAATAAAGAGATTCGGCAATTAGTGCATGACCGATAGATACTTCATCTAAATAAGGGACTTCTTTTGAAAAATAAAGGATATTATCCAAACTCAAATCATGTCCTGCATTAATACCAAGACCAAGTTTATGTGCTAACTTCGCACTCTCTACATAAGGCAAAACAGCTTTTTTGTTAGCTTTATCATATTGCAATGCAAATTCCTCTGTATAAAGCTCCACCCTGTCAGCACCCGTTGCGGCTGCGGCTTCAATAAGTTTAAGATCTGTATCTATAAAAATGGAAGTTCGTATATTATTTTGCTTAAACTCAGCGATTACTTCTTTTAAAAAATCTTGATTTTTAATGGTATCCCAACCGGCATTTGACGTTATAGCGTCAACAGCATCTGGAACAAGAGTAACTTGATTTGGCTTTACTTCTAGAACTAAATCGATAAATTTTGGAATTGGGTTGCCTTCAATATTAAATTCTGTAGTGATAATAGGCTTTATATCTCTAGCATCCTGATATCTGATATGGCGTTCATCGGGTCTAGGATGAACTGTTATTCCTTGAGCCCCAAAGGCTTGAATATCGATGGCTGCTTGTACAACATTCGGAAAATCTCCACCACGTGCATTTCTTAAAGTGGCAATTTTATTGATGTTTACGCTTAGTTTGGTCATATTGTATTTTTTACACTCATCTCAAATATTTCAAATAGAATTAAGATCTATTCATGATTGAGGATACAAATTTATTAATAATTTAGTTGAAAACTAATAAAGCTAAGCTTTAAATTTGGTACGGAAATTGACATAATTGCAGTATATTCGCATCGTATGAAGATAAGAGATTACATAACTAATGATTTCAAAGCATTAAGTCTAGACCTTCCAATAGCTGAGGTAAAAGAGATTTTTAAATATTTACCTTTTACGCATTTTCCTATTGTAAATAATGGAAAATTAGTGGGCATGTTAGCACAGGCAGATATAGTTCATCTTACAAAAGACGAAAGCCTTTTGAGTGAAATGGACTATTTTTTTCAATTTTACAAAACCGATATCCCCGATAGTTCTATTGATCTTATTAGTTTGTTCGCTCAATATGACACCGATATTTTACCAGTAACAAACGAAAATAATGAGTATCTAGGCTATTTTGAATTAGACGATATTTTAAGTTTGTTTTACAATTCACCCTTTTTTACACAAAATAGCTCAACGCTAATTATTGAAAAAGAAAGCGATAATTATTCGATGAGTGAGATTGTACAAATCGTTGAATCTAACAATGTTAAACTTTTGGGAATGTATATTTCTGATATCTCAAATAAGAACACTCAAATTACGCTTAGGATGAACACAGAAGATGCAAACGATGTCATACAAAGCTTACGTCGGTATAATTATGAGGTATTGACACAAAACAAAGACGATTTATTAATTGAACAATATAAAAATCGATCTGATTATCTACAGAAGTTTTTAAATATATAGCTGTTTTATTTAAGCATCGTATTTACACATAAAAACCATGAAAATAGCAGTTTTTGGACAAGCCTATAAAACGGATAGCCTAAAATATATCGTAGATTTATTAGCACTTTTAGATAAAAAAGACTGTGAGGTATTTGTGGTTGATAATGTCTATAGTCTTATAAAAAATCAAATCAAATCTACTTATAAGACTTTTGAATCTGACAAGCTTATTGACTCAAAGTTTAAATACATGATAAGCGTTGGTGGTGATGGCACCATACTACGAGCCACTACTATTATTCGTGATTCGAATATTCCGGTCATAGGGATCAATACAGGACGTTTGGGTTTTTTGGCAACCATCCATAAAGAAGACATGCAAGATGCAATTGACCAATTATTAGTCGGCAATTTTCATATTGACAAACGAAATTTATTGGAAGCTACTACAAGTAAAAAAAATATTGATTTAGGTATTAATTTTGCATTAAATGAAATCACTGTTAGCCGCAAGAATACGACAACTATGATAAAAATAAACACCTACTTAAATGATGCGTTTTTAAATACTTATTGGGCTGACGGATTGATTGTAGCAACTCCAACCGGCTCTACAGGCTATTCATTAAGTTGCAATGGACCCATTGTCACACCGCAAGTTCAAGCGCTTACAATCACACCAATTGCACCTCATAATTTAAGTATTCGTCCTCTAATAATCAGTGATGATACCGCCATTAAATTAAACATAAACAGTCGTGAAGATAAGTTCTTACTTTCTATGGACTCTCGAATAATCAGTTTAGATACGGATACGGAGATTTCCATTAAAAAAACAAATTTTCAATTACATATGATTGAATTAGAAAATCAAAGCTTTATAAAAACATTACGTGAAAAATTACTTTGGGGAAAAGATACTAGGAATTAGTCTTTAGTCTTTAGTCTATAGCAATAGTTATTAATAAAAACCAAGTGTAAAAAAATTTAAAAACCATGGGAAGAGCATTCGAACGTAGAAAAGCATCAAAGATGAAAAGGTGGTCATCAATGTCCAAAACTTTTACCAAAATTGGAAAGGATATTGTAATGGCTGTTAAGGAAGCAGGAACAAATCCCGACACCAATGCTCGTTTACGATCTGTTATTCAAAATGCCAAAGCGGCTAACATGCCACTAGCAAATGTGGAAAGAGCCATAAAAAAAGCCTCTGATAAAAGCACCGCTAATTATGAAGAAACACTTTTTGAAGGTTATGCTCCACACGGAATTGCTATTTTAGTTGAAACGGCAACCGACAACAACAACAGAACTGTCGCCGATGTACGAGCCGCTTTTAATAAATGTGACGGTAATCTCGGCACATCAGGTTCTGTAGTATTTATGTTTGATCATACCTGTAATTTTAAAATTAATCCGGGAGAGAAAAATATAGATATGGAAGAGCTCGAACTAGAGCTTATTGACTTTGAAGTAGAGGAAGTTTTTGCAGAAGAAAATGGGATTGTAATCTATGCACCCTTTGAACAATTTGGTGCAATACAAAAATATTTGGAAGAAGTAAGTTTAGAGATTTTATCATCGGGCTTTGAAAGAATTCCGACTAACACAACAGAATTAAATGATGAACAAAAAGGAGAAGTTGAAAAACTGCTTGAAAAATTAGAAGAACTAGACGATGTTCAAGAGGTCTATAATAGTATGGTGTAAGCTATAATGTGAAAGGTGTAAGGTGTAAGGGAAAAGGTGAAAAGTAGAATACATTAAAGGTTTTATATTAAAAATTTATAAATATTAATTACGATAGATATTTTTTACAAAATAGGATTTATTTTAGTTTTTATCATCGGAAACATTTCCTGTGAGAAGCCTACTTCAAATCCAAAAATCGGTGAAATATATATCCTAAAAGATAACAAGACATATACAACTTGGAAGATTATTGATGTTAAGAAAAATTCAATTTCATATATTCAAAACGATTACCATGTAAGCGAAAAAAACCTGACAGACAGTATTAATCATCCTGATAATTATACAGATACTCCAAAAATAATGCTTAAAAAAGACTTTAAAAAAATACAAAACTTATCTTTAATAAAACCCAATTAAAATGACTAGAATCATCCTACTTTTAACAATCAGCTTGTTAGCTATACCTATTTCAAATGCTCAAAAACTAAAGGGTAATAAAAATGTAATCACAGAAGAACGAAATGTGATGAATTTTTCATCTATTTTGGTCAAAAATAAATTGAATGTATTTATCGAAGAAAGCACTACAAACAACGTACGCGTAGAAACTGATGAAAATTTACAAATGGCTGTGGAAACACGTGTTTTTGATGGTGTTTTAGAAGTATATCTATCTCAAGAAATCAAAAGAAAAAAAATACTTAAAATCTATATCGGCGTTACGGATTCAATCCGAAGAATTGAAGCACAAGATAGATCTAGTATTATTGGAAAAAATGAAATCCATACTGGCTTAATCGAACTTATTACAAAGGATTACGCTTCTATAAACCTCATATTAAAATCAGATGAACTAATCGTGATAGGCGGAGACAAATCTTCTATGGAGCTTATTGCTGATGTTCCTGAAAACATATCGGTTGTTTTAGATCAAAAAAGTTTTGTAAAGATGAATGCTTCTACCAACAAAATAAATGTTTCACTTACTGATAATGCCACATTAAAATTAAGTGGAAATTGCAAAGAACTTATAACGACAACAGATACGAATTCCAATATAAGAGGAAAAGAGTTATTGACTGATTATGCGGACATTAAAGCAACGGGAAGATCAAATGTTTATGTTAATGTAAAGGAAGAAATTATCATTAATGCTGAAGAAATGTCTGAAATATACCTTTATGACAATCCTAAAATATTCATTGATAAATTCACTGATAAATCAACATTACATAAAAGATAACTAAAAGATATTTACACCTATGAAACCACGCGTTTTAATCATAGATTTTGGTTCACAATACACCCAACTTATTGCACGTAAAGTAAGAGAACTATTTGTCTATAGTGAAATACTTCCTTTTAATGCATTACCCGATAGTTTTGAGAAGTATCAAGCGATTATTCTTTCCGGTAGCCCCTACTCTGTTTATTATGAAAAAGCACCACAAATTGATATTGATGCAATGCGTGGAAAAATTCCAATTTTAGGTGTTTGTTATGGAGCACAATATATGGCACACCACGAAGGAGGAAAAATTGAAGCATCTGAAGTTCGAGAATACGGACGTGCAAACCTTCAAGATATCGACACTTCAGATCTATTATTTGACACCATTAATAATGGAGCTCAAGTTTGGATGAGCCACGGAGATACAATTATTGAATTACCCGATAGTTTTAAAAGTATTGCAAGTACTGAAGATGTTATTCATGCAGCTTTTAAAGTTCCTGATGAAGATACGTATGCAATTCAATTTCACCCTGAAGTATATCATACTAAAGATGGACAAAAGATTCTAGATAATTTCTTGACAAAAATTGCTAACGTCAGCAAAGATTGGACTCCCAAAGCTTTAGCTGATGAAATTATTGATAATCTCAAAAAAGAAATCAAAAATGACAAGGTTATTTTAGGTTTATCAGGTGGCGTTGACTCAACAGTTGCTGCTGTTTTATTACATAAAGCTATTGGTAAAAACTTACATTGTATTTTTGTAAATAACGGCTTATTACGTCTCAACGAATTTGAAACAGTTCTGAAGCAATATGAAGGCATGGGACTTCAAGTACACGGCGTCAATGCTTCGGCACGTTTTTTGAGAGCTCTTAAAGGATATTCTGAACCCGAAACAAAACGTAAAATTATTGGAAAAGAATTTATTGCTGTTTTTGATGAAGAAGCTCATAAAATTAAAAATGTAAAATGGTTGGCTCAAGGTACTATTTATTCTGATGTAATTGAATCTGCATCTGTTGACGGACCCGCGGCTACCATTAAATCACACCACAATGTTGGTGGTTTACCAGAGAAAATGCATTTAAAAATTGTAGAACCTTTGCGTTTATTATTTAAAGACGAAGTAAGACGTTTAGGAACGACTTTGGAAATAAAAAATGAATTATTACAAAAACACCCTTTTCCGGGTCCGGGTTTGGGAATTCGTATTTTAGGAGATATTACAGAAGACAAAGTGATACTCTTGCAAAAAGCAGATGATGTCTTTATAAGTGCACTTAAAAAATGGAACTTATATGACGATGTATGGCAAGCAGGTGTTATGCTACTGCCCGTACAATCTGTAGGTGTAATGGGAGATGAAAGAACCTACGAACAAGTCGTTGCACTACGTGCTGTGAGTTCTACAGATGCAATGACTGCTGACTGGGTGAATTTGCCTTACAAATTCCTACAAGAAGTATCCAATAAAATAATAAATAATGTTAAAGGCGTTAATAGAGTAGTCTATGACATTAGTTCCAAACCACCTGCTACAATTGAGTGGGAATAATTTAAAAACAGAAACTCAAAACCCAAAATTAATAGCCAGAATAAAATTTGATATATTTGCGTTGGATAAAATAAATAACCATGAATAGTAGAAACCTCCTTTTAATTGCCTTTTTAGTTTTATTTGCGTTGCAATCCATTGCACAAAACGCAAAAAAATATACAACCTATGTTGTAAAAGAAGGTGAAACTATGAAGAGTATTGCAAAAAAAATTGGTTGTAAAACCAAAGAAATCAGAAACTTAAATCCTGATGTCGATAAAAAAAACCCTCGTGTCAATACAACACTGGTTGTTCCAAATAAAAATTATGGAAACCCAATAATTAAAGCACAACCCCAAAAACCCGTAGAAAAAGTTATTATACATACCGTAGAACCGGGACATACTTTTTATGGCATTGCAAAAGAATATAATGTAACAATTCAATCGATTAAAGATGCGAATCCATTGCTTGCCGATGGTCTTAATCCCGGTCAAAAAATTCGTATTCCCTCAAAAAGTGAATATACCATTCAGCCTGAAACAGGTAAAGTAGTATTTTACAAGATACGAAAAGGAGACACAAAATGGCGTATTGCAACACTACATGATATTTCAGTAGCAGAACTAGAAAGAATTAATCCTAATTTAAACGGTGAATTAAAAGAGAACGATAATATTTGGGTACCTGCGCCACAAGAAATTCCCGAAGAAGTAAAAGACACTTATAAACAAAAACAAGATCCTCCTCACATATATCATGTTGTAAAGCAAGGTGAAGGACTGTTTAGAATTGCCGTTTTATACGATACAACGCAACAGGAAATTATTGATATGAATCCTGAAGCGACAAAAAAATTGCGTCCCGGAATGTTGTTAAAAATTCCCGGTAAAAAAAAAGCTAACTTTTTAACACATAAAGTTGTTAAGGGAGACACCTACTACAATTTGCGTCATAGATATGGTATTAGTAAAGAGGAATTGTTTTCTCTAAACCCTGAATTGGAAGAAGGTTTAAAAACAGGAATGCTTATTAGAGTAAAACCGCTTACTAATCAAATATCAGAATCCGATATATTCCCAAATACTGAATCAGACAATACATACTTAATTGATAGTATATCAATGATTAAGAACATTCATATCAGTTTCTTAATGCCTTTAAAAACTGAAAAGAAAGTTGACTATACTTCTAAGAATGACAGTCAGCTACGCACTATTTGTACAGATTTTTTTATGGGTGCAGAAATAGCAATAGACTCTCTAAAGAAACTAGGACTTAATGTAACCCATCATGTGTATGACACTAAAAACGATCTGTCTCAAATATACCGAATACTCAAAGATAAGGATTTAAAAAAGTCAGATGTTATCATAGGACCTCTATTCTTTGAAAACACACAAAAAGTTGCAAGAGAATTTCCGGACATCCCTGTTATTGCACCCATTTACTCAAAAAAACAAACAACTGATTATACTAAAAATTTGATAAAATCGGTTGTTGACAAAAACAAGATGACAACTGTTTTTACAAAGTATCTTATCAGCAAATACAAACAAGAAAAAATAATAATAGTAACTGATACAAAAAAAGATAATATAGCCCAAGGAAAAAAAATTTCAATGCTACTAAAACAACATGATTCTATTTCAAATATTACGATAATAGAACCTACTCATAATAAAAAGAGACCCAAAGAAATATACATGAATAAGACAAAACTCGAAAATAGTGTCGATAAGAAAAAAGGCACTTGGGTACTTCTTATAAGCGATGATAATATTGTTACTTCAGATATTGTCAATACTTATGGTGTAATGGCAAATGACCATTCTATTCGCCTGTTTACGTCTAAAATGTTCAAAACCTTTAATCATCTAAACTACCAATACTTAGGTCAACTTTCATGGAGTTTTCCTGCTAGTAATTTCGATCAACTCAATACGAAAGCAGTAGAAAATTTTAAAAAAGATTTTTACCAATTAAATTACTCCTACCCTAGCTCAGACGCTTTTACAGGCTTTGATTTGACCTATGATATACTAATTCGATTAGCCGCTTCAGACGAGTATCCAGAAGGATTGGAATTAGGAAAATCAAATCGATTATCACATCAGTATGACTATGATAATATGGGGAAAGGTTATTATAATAAAGGGGTATTAATGGTAACTTTAAATAAGGATTTAGAATACAAATTACTTAAATAAAACGCTTAAATCAAATCAACATCTCCTTTTCCTTCTCTGATGATTTCAGGATAGCCTTGCGTTACATCTACCACTGTTGAAGGAATATTTCCTCCAAAGCCACCATCAATAACTATATCGACCTTATTTTTCCAATTTTCAAATATTATTTCCGGGTCAGTAGTAAACTCAATTATTTCATCTGAATCTTTAATTGAAGTCGCTGCTAAAGGGTTTCCTAATTCTTTAATAATCGCTATTACTATTGCATTATCAGGAATACGAATCCCTACTGTCTTTTTGTTTTTAAAGGGTCTTGGCAATGTATTAGATCCTTCTAAAATAAAGGTATAGGGACCGGGCAACGTACGCTTTAAAATTTTATAGATAGACGTGTCAACCAAACGAACATATTCAGATAAATTACTCAATGAATCTGTAATAAATGAAAAGTTTGCTTTTTCAATCTTAACTCCTTTGAGTTTTGCTAAGTTTTTAAGGGCTTTAGGATTATGTAAGTCACAAACTAAACTATATACCGTATCCGTTGGAACAATAATCAGTGCCCCATTTCGTAAGTTTTGCACGATATCATGTACAAGCCTTTCGTTGGGATTTTCTTCATATAATTTAATAATACTCGCCATTATACGGTTTAAATTTCAGGCGATAAATGTACAAAATAAAAATGTATACTTTCTTCGCTGTTATCCATAGTTTCTGTAATTTTGGTATGTTAATATAAGTACAAAAATGAACGATAGAATTACAGTAGATAAAAACAATAAATCTGACGACAAGAAATTCATGATGAAAGCAATTGAATTTGCTCAAAATGGCATGAATAACAACGAAGGAGGTCCTTTTGGGGCTGTCGTCGTTAAAGATGGAAAAATTGTAGGAAAAGGCAATAATAAAGTAACTTCAACCAATGACCCAACTGCACATGCAGAAGTTGTAGCGATAAGAGATGCGTGTAAGAATTTAAACAAATTTCAATTAAACGATTGTACTATTTACACGTCATGTGAACCCTGCCCTATGTGTTTGGGAGCCATCTATTGGGCACGACCCAAACGAGTTGTTTTTGCTTGTAATAAAAAAGATGCAGCTGCAATTGACTTCGATGATGCTTTTATCTATAAAGAAATTGAATTACCCATAGACAAACGTTCAATTTTAACTGAGCAAAAATTCAGAAAAGAGGGTCTCAAAGTTTTTAAAGCTTGGAGTGAAAAACAAGATAAGGAGGAATACTGAAACAAATCTCAAATTTTAAATTTTAAATCTTAAATCTTAAAAAAAACACTACAATCAAAAATACTCATCGAGTGATTTTATTGAAAGATTTTCGATATCTACCTTACAAAAAGCGGTGATAAAAGCACTTGCTAAACGGGCATTCGTCACCAAAGGAATATTATAATCTATCGCAGCACGACGGATGTTGTAATCGTTGTTTAACTCATCTTCTTCAAGATTTTTGGGAATATTTATTACAAAATCAATCTTTTTTGATTTGATATAATCTAAGGTGTTGGGCTTTTCTTTTGAGTTAGGCCAATGCAAAACAGTTACTGGTACTTTGTTCTTTTGTAAAAAAGTAGCACTGCCACCTGTAGCATATAATTTTAATCCTTTTTGATGCATCATTCTACTAGCTTCAAGGAGTTCAACTTTCGAACGAATATCGCCACTTGAAATCAAAACTCCTTTTTTCGGAATGGAATAACCTACCGAAAGCATCGCCTTAAGTATTGCGTCATAATAGCTATCTCCTATACAGCCAACTTCACCTGTTGATGCCATATCTACTCCCAAAACCGGATCAGCTTTTGCTAATCTTGAGAAGGAAAACTGTGAGGCTTTTACACCGATATGTTCAATATCAAAAATAGATTTCTGAGGTTTATCTACTTTTATTCCCAACATAGATTTTGTGGCAATTTCGATAAAGTTTTCATTGAGTACTTTTGAAACAAATGGAAAACTTCGCGAAGCACGTAAATTACATTCTATCACCTTTACACCATTGTCTTTTGCTAAATATTGTACGTTAAAAGGTCCCGTAATATTGAGTTCTTTTGCTATCTTTCGAGTCGCTTTTTTAATTTGTCGTACCGTTTCAAAATAGATTTTTTGAGGTGGAAAAACCAAAGTTGCATCTCCTGAATGTACACCGGCAAACTCGATATGTTCAGAGATTGCATACAATATAATTTCTCCGTTGTGAGCAACTGCATCAAACTCGATTTCTTTGGCACCTTCGATAAATTCGGATACCACTACCGGATGCTTTTTAGAAATTTTTGAAGCTAAAGCCAAGAACTGTTTTAATTCCGCAGAATTTGAAACAACATTCATAGCAGCTCCGGAAAGTACATACGAAGGTCTTATTAAAACCGGATAACCCACCAACTCCACAAAGTTCTCTATCGCTTCAAAACTCGTTAATTCTTCCCATCGAGGTTGATCTACACCTAGTAAATCCAGCATATTAGAAAATTTATTACGGTCTTCTGCCCTATCGATTGAATTGGGGCTCGTTCCTAATATTTTAACCTCTTGTTCGTGTAAACGCAAAGCCAAATTATTGGGTATTTGCCCTCCAACAGAAACAATAACTCCTTTGTAGTGTTCAAACTCCAAAATATCTAATACACGTTCAAAACTGAGTTCATCAAAATACAATCGATCGCAAATATCATAGTCGGTACTAACAGTCTCCGGATTGTAATTAATCATTACACCTTGATATCCTTGCTCTCTTATGGTGTTTAGTGCATTGACACTACTCCAGTCAAACTCTACACTACTACCAATACGATAAGCTCCTGATCCTAATACGATTATGGACTCATCCTTTTCTGTTAAAGTAATATCATTTGCTATACCGTGATACGTCATATACAAATAATTGGTTTGTGCCGGATGTTCAGCAGCAAGGGTATCAATTTGCTTTACAACTGGTACAATACCATTATCTTTTCGATATTGTCGAACTTTAAGTATTCCTTTTTCTATGTTTTCATCTTTACTTTTTAGTACTACTCGCGCTATTTGAAAATCAGAAAAACCGGCTTTCTTTGCTTCCAATAATAAAGCTAATGGCAAAGTCTTTAATAAATTGAAATCTTCCAAGCTATTTTCTAAATCAAGAATATGCTGTAATTTTTCTAAGAACCATTTATCAATAGATGTCAGTTGATTTATCTGATCTACGGTATAGTTTGCTTTTAAAGCTTGAGCGATGATAACTATTCGTTTATCTGTTGGATTTATCAACGCATTTTTTATATCATCAACTGCTAGTTCTTTATTTGCAGTAAAACCATGTAAACCTTGCCCTATCATCCGCATGCCTTTTTGGATTGCTTCTTCAAAACTGCGACCTATTGCCATAATCTCACCGACACTTTTCATCGATGAACCTATCTTTTGTTCTGCACCTGAAAATTTACCCAAATCCCATCTAGGGATTTTACAAACTACATAATCTAAAGCAGGCTCAAAAAAGGCAGAAGTCGTTTTGGTAATCGAATTTTTTAATTGATGTAATCCATATCCTAACCCCAGTTTTGCTGCTACAAAGGCGAGTGGATAACCCGTAGCTTTTGATGCTAAAGCACTTGAACGAGACAAACGTGCATTTACTTCAATAACACGATAATCTTCTGATTCACTATCCAACGCATATTGCACATTACACTCTCCTACAATTCCAATCGATCTTATGATTTTTATTGCGATTTCTCTTAGATTGTGGTATTCTTTATTCGATAGTGTTTGCGATGGAGCTACAACAATACTTTCTCCAGTATGGATTCCTAGCGGGTCAAAGTTTTCCATATTACAAACTGTAATACAGTTATCAAATTGGTCACGTACTACTTCATATTCTACTTCTTTCCATCCTTTTAATGATTCTTCAACCAAAACTTGTGTAGAAAATGACAGTGCATTGGTGGCTAAAGTTCGTAGTTCTTTATCGTTATGACAAAATCCGCTTCCTTGTCCTCCAAGAGTAAAAGCAGCTCTTATAATTACGGGATATCCAATATCATTGGCTACTTTTATCGCATCTTTTACGGTCATTGCAGCACTGCTTCTTGCCGTTTTCACGTTAATCGACTTCAGTTTATTGGCAAAAAGCTCTCGGTCTTCTGTTTCAATAATCGCATCAATGGGTGTTCCTAATACTTCAACATCGTATTTTTTTAGGATTCCTTTTTTAAATAAATCTACCCCACAATTAAGTGCTGTTTGACCGCCATAAGCTAAAAGAATTCCATCGGGTTTTTCTTTTTGGATAATTTTCTCTACAAAATGTGTAGTTACAGGTAAGAAGTAAATGGTATCGGCTAGTTTTTCACTTGTTTGAACCGTAGCAATATTTGGGTTTATCAATACCGTTTTCACACTTTCTTCACGCATGGCTTTCAATGCCTGTGACCCTGAATAATCAAATTCACCTGCTTCTCCAATTTTTAGGGCTCCTGAACCTAGTAGTAAAACTTTTTTGATTTTTTTATTTCTCATGATTTATTCTTTCAGCGCTAAGACGCAAAGGCGCAAAGCATTAATCATTACACATAAAGACGCATAAATTAGCATCTTTAATTAGTGCTTGTATATTTTTTTATCTTCTCAATAAATTCATCAAACAAAAACTCTGTATCAGTCGGTCCACTAGATGCTTCCGGATGGAATTGTGTCGAGAAAAAAGGCTTTGATATATGATAAAAACCTTCACTACTTTGGTCGTTTAAATTGATAAAATTTGGTTTCCAATCTGAAGTTAATGTATCATTATCAACCGCAAATCCATGATTTTGTGAAGTGATATAAGCTTTATCTGTTCCTACGTATAAAACAGGTTGGTTGTGACTTCTATGACCATACTTCATTTTATAGGTCTTTGCGCCACTTGCAATCGCCATTAATTGGTTTCCCAAACAAATACCAAAAATTGGTTTGTCATTTTTAAATGAATTTTTAAGATGCTTTATTGTTCTCTGACACATCACAGGGTCACCGGGGCCATTTGAAATAAACAAACCATCGTACTCTTCTTGTGAATAATCATAATCCCATGGAACTCGAATGACAGTTACATCTCTTTTCAATAGATTTTTGATAATGGCATTTTTTACGCCACAATCAATCAATACAACGCGATACTTACCATTACCATAGACTTGTTTTTCATTTATACTCACTAAATTGACTAGGTTTTCTTTGTTTGGATCGTAAAAATCTACTTCTTCCTCCTCGTAAATAATTTTTCCAAGCATCGTTCCGTTTTCACGAAGTGTTTTGGTCAGCTCCCGGGTATCAATTCCATATATTCCAGGGACTTCATGTTCAAGCATCCAATCTTCTAAACTAAAAGCAGCATTCCAATGGCTGTATTTTTTGGAATAATCAGAAATAATCAATCCACTTACTTGAATTGTATCTGATTCATAATTTTCCAACAAATTATCAAGCTTAAGATCAGAGGGAACACCATAATTACCGATTAACGGATAGGTAGCAACCAATATTTGACCTTTATAAGACGGATCGGTTAAACTCTCAGGATAACCTGTCATGGCTGTATTAAAAACGACTTCACCTGATACAGAAGAAGGATTCCCAAAATGGAAACCAACAAATTCCATATTATTTTCTAACACTAATTTTGCTTTTTTGGGTTTCTTGTTTTGACTATCCATATTATTTTTTTTCCTTAAATTCTAAAGATAATGAATTTACACAATATCTTTTACCGGTAGTTTCTTGTGGGCCATCATTAAAAATATGCCCTAAATGTCCGCCACAATTTGCACACAAAATCTCTGTGCGAACCCGACCGAGAGATGTATCTTTTTGATAGACAACTGTCCCTTCAATAGCATCATCAAAAGAAGGCCAACCACAATGTGAATCGTATTTATTATTCGATTCAAAAAGCGGTGTACCACAACCTGCACACGTATAAATGCCTTTTTTATAATGTAAATTATACGCACCGGTTCCTGGTTGTTCGGTACCTTTTTCACGAAGAATATGGAACTGCGCAGGACTTAATTCAGTTTGCCATTCAACATCTGTCTTTTTAACTTTATACGTCATTTCTTTCGTTTTAGTTGATTTGTTTTTTTGTT
>JAUVOS010000055.1 GCA_030599055.1 Lutibacter sp. | reverse complement strand
TTTCAGATCTTAAAGTGTTTCAATTATTACGAGATTTTTTACCAAAGCAATTAAATATTCAATTTTCGAATAGTTCTATTATACGGTATTCGCAGTTATTTTCGTGGTTAAAATCACAAAAAGCAAGCTGTAATAGAGGGACCAGTGTTATTGATGGCAGTACATCAACTGCTGTTGGATTGGCTGTGGCAAGTAAAAAGCAGACCCTACTTATTTCAGGGGATTTGAGTTTTTTCTACGATAGTAATGCTTTGTGGAACAACTACATTCCTGATAATTTTAGAATTATTCTAATAAACAATGGAGGAGGCGGTATTTTTCGGTTTATTCCCGGACCTACCACAACAAATACCTTAGACTTTTTTGAAACACCGCATCAATTAACAGCTAAGCAGTTATGCGAGATGCATCAAATTGAATATGAAACCGCAAAAAATTCAACTGAATTAATGCAAAAACTAGATGGATTCTTTAAAAATACTTTAAGACCAAAACTCTTAGAAATAAGTACACCGCAAGATAAGAACGCACCTATTCTTAAAGATTATTTTTTAAGTTTGTCAGAATAAATAATGTTATTTTTTGCTACACTTCAATATCCTTATCATAAGGTATGGAATCTAAAATATGCTTAATCACATCTACGCGAGCTATTGTTTTTCTATTTGAATTTATTACTTTAAAAGGGAATTTTCCTTTTTTTGAATTTTCAAACATTTTATTTTTATAGTCCGTATATTCATCCCAAAGTCTTTGTGCATTTTCATCAACAGGCGACATTTTCCAAACTTTCAATGGATTTGCTTTAATTTCTCTAAATCGTTTGGCTTGAACTCGTTTTGAAATGGACATATAAATCTTTACAAGACGTACTCCGGATTCGACAATCATGTATTCAAAGTGGTTCACTTGATTCATAAAGCGCACATATTGAGTTTGCCGGCAGAATCCATTTACGGGTTCTACAACAGCTCTGTTATACCAACTTCGGTCAAAGAAAACGATCTCACCACCAATGGGTAATACATTGACATAACGTTGAAAATACCATTGTGTAGCCTCATCTTTTGTCGGTTTAGGTAAAGCGACAACACGAAGGTGTCTTGGGTTTAATCGTTCGATAATTCGACGTATTGAACCTCCTTTTCCGGCTGCATCGCGTCCTTCGAAAATGATAACTACTTTTTCATTATTTTGAATAACCCATGTTTGTAATTTGATCAATTCTTCTTGTAATTTTTTTATTGCTTTTTCAGAATTGGCATGACGTATTGCCCGTTCTAAATCGTATTCATTCTTTTGAGACAACAAAGCAAACAATCCTTTATTTGAATTTAATAGATCAATATCTTCTTCTGTGAAATCATTAATTTGCGACATAGTGATAAATTTAGGGTTTTAGTAATCAATTTTATAAGAGGAGCGGAAATAACGTATCACAATATTTGGGTCTGGTAAGAGTGATACATTTGCTTCATCTTTACCATCGTAATTAAACTGAGATAGAACATAACGTAAGCTTTCTAATCTTGCTGTGTATTTAACGTTCGTTTTGATAATAAGCCAAGGGCTGTATGAAGTATGCGTTTTGCTAAACATTTGTTCTTTGAAATGCGAATATTTGTCCCAAAGCTTTTGTCCTTTTTCGTCAACGGGGCTGAATTTCCAGCGTTTCACTGGATTTTCTAGGCGTGCGCTAAAACGTCTTTGTTGTTCATCTTTAGTGATAGAAAACCAAAATTTAATAATATGAATACCATCTTCTCTAAGCATGTGTTCAAATTCGGGAACCTGAATCATAAATTGGTTGTATTGGTCATTGTTGCAAAAGTCCATAACGGGTTCAACAACCGCCCTATTATACCAACTACGGTCAAAAAAAACAATTTCACCAGGATTGGGTAATTGTTTGATATAGCGTCTGAAATACCATTGTCCTCGTTCAACTTCAGTAGGTTTATTAAGTGCCACCAATCGCATAGAACGCGGGTTAAGATGTTCCATAAAACGACGAATACTTCCGCCTTTTCCGGCGGCATCACGTCCTTCAAAGATAATAGCAATTCGTTGTTTGGTTTTACTTGCCCATTGTTGTAGTTTAACCATTTCAATTTGTAGTTGCTCTAACTCTTGTGCATACTTAAGCTTACTACACACTTTTTCAAAGGGCATTTCTTTTTCTTTGATTAAAGCTCTTAAATCTTTTTGATTCGAGACAGATTGAAAGTCTTGCAATGATAATTTGACTTCTTCTAAATTTGTTTGCATGGAAAAGAAAGAATTATTGGTTAATTAATATTTCTTTTAAGATTCAGTATGTGATTTTGAATAAAAAAAGCATAGACCCCAAAGAAAATGTAGAATTCGTTGCGTGCAAATATTCTAATAAATACAAGTCATTTAAGACATCAAGCAGTAGCATCTGAATTCAATATCCAAATATAGTAAATTTTTATAATTTTTAGGTTAAGGATAAAAAAGTATTTTAATTTAGTAAGGTTCGAGTAAAAATATATAAAAACCGATTTCCTCTGAGAAAATAGGAGTAAAAGGTTTAATAAATTTAACAGTGTGTTATTCAATTAGTACAAAAAGTTCTTTAAATTATGTTATAATACAACTAGGAATATGATGGAAATAGCAGATTATCTATTGGTTAATTGAGTGGTTTTTTTGTCTTTATTGGACAATAATAATTTCCAACAAAAAAGTTGCTATCCGCATTTACCGGGGGCACATTTCATGCCTCCACATTTGTCGTTCATTTTGCCGTCTTGTGATTCTTGATGCATCATTTCCATTTTCTTTTTCATCATTTCAGGATGTGCTACAAAGTTGTAGCCTTTGTACATTATAAAAACGCCATAAAGTATGACTAGAAAAGCTGAAATTTTCATCATTATTTTTCGAGTACTTCCTTTTTGTAAAAATTTTGTTACAAAACCTAACATAAAGAGTGTTGGGATCGTCGATAAACCAAAGACAGCCATAACGATACCTCCCCAAAGTGGAGAAGCAGTACTTGCAGCGATAATTGCAAAAGAATAGACCAAACCACAAGGAATAATTCCATTGAGCATTCCTAAAGCAAAGAAACTGGCTAAAGATTTTGTTCTCATCAGTTTTCCAAATAATTTTTGAAACCAATTTTTGTTTGCAAATGAAACTTCTAGAGCATTTAAAAAACCAAGTTTACCTAATAAAGAAAGACCTGCTAAAACCATTAGGATACCTGTTACCAAAAATAAGATTCCTTTTGTCGTAGGTGTAAAAGAAGTAGCTTTGCCAAGGGCACCAAAAATGATACCCAAAATTGTATAGGTTACCACTCTTCCAATATTATAGGAAAGATGTGCTACACTTTGATTTAACCAGGATTTTTTATGATCTATTTTTGTGGAACTATAAGCGATGACAATACCGCCACACATGCCTATACAATGTCCGATACTTGCTGTAAAAGCAGTTGCTATAATAAATATAAAATCAATATTGTTCATGAAGTTTAAAGTGAAATATTAAAAAATGTAGTGATTGAATGTCAGATTTCTAATTGCTGATCAATTTTATCTTTTCGTTTACTTTATCTATAAAATTATGGAGATATTTAGGAACCATAGCTTTATCTTGATCTATTTTCCATATTCTCCTGTACATTCTCCATAGAAATGACCAAAAATCATATAATCATTGTTTTCAACTTCAAGAAGCTCATCTTCTTTTTGACAAGATGACAAAGCTACTAGCGTTAAGCTGATGGCTAAGATTTTAAATATATCCATAATCATTGATTTTTTTAATGAATGTTTAATCAATATCTAATTTTTTCCTTTAGTTGATAAGGAATCTCTTCATATTCCCAATTTAGTTTTAGCGAATACATTCCTCTAACAAGATGTTCATCAGGTATTATGTACATCAAACCTTCTAATTCAATATCTTTTACAAAATCTAATTCTTTATTCGAAATACGTTGCAGATTTAAGTGTGCAATGATTTTGGTATAATCAAATGTATTTGGGAAAACGAGCTCAATACCCTTATTGGTTTTATTTATTACTACATTTTGTGATAGATTAGCTGCGTTATTTAAACGATCAATTTCATTCTGATAGTTTAGCTCTTCTTTGTAATATTCTTCTGAAATTAGAGTATGGTCATATTTGGCTACAACTAAGGTTTTATAGACAAAACTTCCGATAAATAAAACAAATAGGGCTAATGCGATAGAAATACCATGACCCCAATTAAATTTAAAGCTCATTCAATTTTCTTATTTTGGTTTTGCGAATATACAAGTATCCGTTTAAAAAGCATGTTATTTTTTATATATTTAAAACAAATGGTAACTACTCAGCCAAAAATTCATTGAATTTAAAAGAATATTATCTGTAGCCCGTCAATTATTCCACACAGAACTCATGGAATACACAGAAATTATGCTCTTGGCTTTATCTGTCTGTGTATTCTAAGGTAAGTTCCTGTTTGCTTTGTGAGTTCCTGAACTAAATTCAGGAAGACACAGTTTCAATTGATGTTTTGTCTTTAAACGTCTGTTGTTTCAATTTGCGTTTACTCTTTTTGTCATTTGTTTGTTTGATGTGAGTCATGCTGAACTAGATTCAGCATCTGTTGGAGCTTTCGGAGAACATGTTTTGGCTTTGCTTTGTGTATTCTGTGCGAAAAATTCGTGTTAATTAGTGTAATTCGTGTCAGTTATAAAAAGACTTGCAGGTTTAAGGTTACACATTATAAGGACTTAATACTACTCTTTAAATTTTAAGATACGCCCAGAAGTCCAAGGAGCTCCGTGTTCGTTTACTATTTTTTCAATCTCAGGAATCTGTTTCGTAGCGATATCATTTAATTGAGAGATAATGGGTTGTAATCTGTCTTTTAATATTTTATAACCGTCTTTTTGTTTTTTTGTTACAGCAGATGTCGATTGGTTATGTACATAAATAAAACTATTTAACCTCGGAATAATTGCCATTTGAGTAGGTTGAATTTCTTCGAAGCTAGCTCTGGGTTTTTCTCCATTGAGTTGCCATTTTATGGATTGCAATTCTTTTCTGATTTTTACAAGTTTATCTTTAACTTCTATTGGTAAATTACTTGTTTGTAACGCCATTTGTTCGAGGCTATTCGTTTTACTAGACAGCTCGGAGTGTAAAGATTGTGTACCCCAGGTAATTCGAGCAATTTCTTTTATTTTCTCTAGAAAAAGAGCTAGTTCCTTTTCATCTTCAGCGGGCAAAGTAGTATTGTTTAATCTTACTACTTTAAAATTTTGTTCACTTACCAATTCTTTTTGAACTCCATTCTGAATTAAATCCATTTTAACGGTATAATTACCGGGGAGCACTAAAATTCCTCCTTTTTGCTTTTGGTCAGGTTTAAATTCTTTAAGAGTTTTTATAGGTCTTGGCCATAAGGAACGCAGATTCCAATTTACCCTATTGATTCCTTTTTTTGCTTTTTTTGTAAGTTTTCTGACTTCATTGCCTTGAGCATCAAAAATGCTAAAGATAAGATAGGGCGCCCTTTCATTTTTTTCATTGTTAAGCTCTTCAGGAGTAGGAATAGGAATTGCTGATTTTGATTTAATCAAGTCTTTTTCTTGTTTTCTACGTTCTGATTGCATTGTTTTTGGAACGTCTTTTAAATAATAAGTAAATGTAGCACCAAAGTCAGCATTTTTTGCTTTATAAGGCATCGATCCAAAGCCGTAGCCACCTCTGTTTCGTGGTACGTATAATAACGCGTCTTTTATTGGAAATAGTTTAGCTTCTTTATTTTTAAAACTAGCTTCTGATTCTCTAAGTGGAGTATAATCATCTAAGATGTAAAAACCTCTACCAAAAGTAGCCAATACCAGATCATTTTCACGTTGTTGAATAACCATATCTCTTACGGATATCGCAGGTATGCCAGATTTTAGTTGTGTCCATTTTCCATCTGCATTATTTGAATAAAACACACCGAATTCAGTTCCTACAAAGAGTAAATCAGGATTTACATGATCTTGTTCAATAGTATGGATTGTTCCGTTTTTGGGGAGATTATTACTGATAGATTTCCATGATTTCCCTTTGTCAGAACTTTTGAGAATATAGGGTGTAAAATCATCTCTTTTTCTATTGTCAAAAGAAGCAAAAACGACGTTTTCATCGTGTTTTGATGCTGCTATATCGCTGACATACGTGTATTCTGGTACACTTCTAAAGTGTGTTTCTTTGCGCCAGTTTTTTCCGGCATCCTCAGTTATTTGTATCACACCATCGTCGGTTCCAACATAAAGTAGATTTTCTTTAACAGATGATTCGGTCAAAGAAACTGCCATTCCAAAAAGGGAAGTAGAAACATTTTTCGCAACGGCATCAACACTCCAATAACGACCCATAACCGGCCACTTGTCACGAGGTAATTTACGTGTAATATCTTCGCTTATCACATCCCAAGAGTTTCCTCTATCATCGGTTTTAAAAACTTTGTTTGCCGCAATATACAAACGTTTGTTATTGTGCGGACTAATAATAAATGGTGTATTCCAATTCCATTTATAGGTATCTTCTCCTTTTTGTGGCATGGGTTTTATTGAAATTCGTTCGCCACTTTTTTTATCATATCTAAAGAGATTTCCATATTGATATTCTGAATAAATAATATCAGGGTTGTTAGGATCTATTGCTTGCCAATAACCATCACCACCTAAAGTAATTGTCCATTCGCCTCGACTAGAGCCATCCGTATAAATCGTTTGTGATGGACCTCCAAAACTATTGTTGTCTTGCGTGCCTCCATAAACATTGTAAAAAGGGAAATCATTATCTACATTCACACGATAAAATTGAGTAACAGGTAAATTTGTTTTATGAATAAATTCTTTACCATCATCAAATGTTTCGTAAAGACCACCATCGCCACCTATTAAAAAGTGATTGGTGTCCTGAGGATCTATCCATAGGGCATGATCATCGACATGTCGTTTGTTATTTCCAATATTTTTCCAAGTTTTTCCGCCGTCATGTGTGATTTTCGAAACTGTCTCAGTAGAATATACGGTATTAAGATCAACAGGGTCACAAATGATTTCTGCATAATATTGTCCGCTTGTATTGTAGTCACTCATTCTTTTCCAAGATTCCCCTTGGTCTATAGAGCGATAAAAACCTCCTTTACCCATTGCTGCCTCAACAATTGCATAAATATAATTATGATTTACTGGGGAAATAGCCAAACCAATTCCTCCTTTATCAACTGATGGCAAACCTGATTTTAGTTTTCGCCATGTTTTTCCGGCATCGGTCGATTTCCAAATATTACTTTCCGGACCACCGCCAATTCTAATATGAACATGTCTGCGACGTTGTTCGGAGGTGGCGTACATTACATCAGGATTCTTTTCATCAATCAGAACGCTATTAACACCTGTATTTTCACTTATTTCTAAAACTTTTTCCCAATTTTTTCCACCATCAGTAGATTTATACAAACCACGATCACCACCCGGCCCCCAAACGGAACCTTCTGCAGCGACAAAAACGATATTTGAATCACGTGGATCAATAGCGATCATACCAATTTGACGCGATTCTTTTAATCCCATATTTTTCCATGACTTTCCACCGTCTAAAGATTTATAAACGCCATCACCATAGCTCACAGAACGTTGGTGGTTGTTTTCACCAGTACCTGCCCATATAGTATTGGAGTTGTTGGGGTCTAGTTTTAAACATCCGATAGAATAGGAGCTTTGCTTGTCAAAAATGGGTTTATAAGTCGTGCCATTATTAATAGTTTTCCAGATATGACCTGCTGCAAAAGATACATAATATTCACTTGAATTTTTCGGGTTAACTGCAAAGTCAGAAACCCGGCCTGACATAAAACCCGGACCGATACTCCTAAATTTTAAACTGGATGCTAAGCTTGTTTTAGAAGAATCTTTTTTCTCTTCTTGACTAAAACTAACTGCACTAATCAATAAAAATATAAGTAAGAAAATGTGGGATGATTTCATCATTTGGAAAATTAAAACCCTTTAAAAAGGTGGTTAGAAGCACAAAGTTAAATAAAATTAAACTATTAAAATAAAATCAAAATTTGAAAACAATACAAAAGGTTCAAATGTCCTTCGGGGGATTTGAGGTTTGATAAGAAATGTCATATTCCTTTGAGCTACCGTAGGAACTCAAAGCGATAAAAAATAATAAATGTATTGTATTAGACAACTAAATACGTGATAAAATTGAATAAGTAGTGACAATCGAATATTCAGGAAAAATTAACTAATTTTGTAAGACATAATTAAAAAAAAAAAAACAGTATGCATTTATTCAAAATAGTATTTCTTGTTCTCAGTATAAGTTTATTTTTTTCATGTGAAAAAGATGGCGATAAAAAAATTGATATTACCCTTTTACAGTTAAATGATGTATATGAAATTGCGCCACTTTCAGGTGGAAAAGAAGCAGGAATGGCTCGTGTGGAAACGGTACACAAGGAGCTTTTAGCTGAAAACCCCAATACTTTTATGTTTTTAGCAGGTGATTTTTTAAATCCATCCTTAATTGGAACTTTAAAATATGAAGGTGAAAAAATAAAAGGAAAACAGATGATCGAAGTAATGAATGCCATGAATTTTGATTTGGTAACTTTTGGAAATCACGAGTTTGATTTAAAAGAAAAGGAGTTGCAAAAAAGGTTAAATGAATCCACTTTTTCATGGACTATAGCCAATGCATTTCATAAAATTGATAGTATTACGGGACCTTTTTATTCTGAAAAGAATGGCATCAAAACTTTTATTCCGGAAACCTATATTATCAACGCAAAAGACGCCGATGGCACGCAGTTAAAAATTGGGGTTTTTAGTGTTTGTCTTCCTGTAAATGCACCTGAATATGTACATTTTACAGATATTTATGAAGCTGCTGTCAAAGCGCATGATCTATTAAAAAAAGAAACAGATATAGTTATCGGTATGACGCATTTGGCTATTGAAGAAGATCAAAAGTTAGCAGCCTTGTTACCCGATGTACAACTTATTATGGGTGGACATGAACATTTTAATATGATTGTTCCGGTAGGGAAAACAGTTATTACCAAAGCTGATGCAAATGCACGAACGGTTTACATTCATAAACTTCATTTTGATAAAAAGTCAAAAAAAGCGACGATTACTTCAACTTTAAAAGCGATAAATGACGAAATCAAATCCGATCCGACAGTTGATAAAATAGTCAACAAATGGCAAGTGATCTTAAATGAAAAAGTAGGTGAAGTAGTGAGCTCACCACATGAAGTAATTTATGTTGCCAAAGAACCATTAGACGGTCGAGAAACAACGATTCGTAGTGAACAAACTAATTTAGGACAAATGATTGCCAGTGCAATGCTTCAAACGACAAAAGCTGATTGCGCATTTTTTAATGGCGGTTCCGTAAGAATTGACGACCAGATTCACGGTGATATTACTGCGGTAGATTTGTTTAGAGCTTTACCGTATGGCGGTGCAATTTTCACTATAGATGTCAAAGGAGATTTCCTAAAAAAGATTTTAGATTTTGGAAAAGAAAGCAAAGGAAAAGGCTCTTATTTACAACGGGCTAGTGTAGATTGGGACACAGAAAAAAACCAATGGTTAATAGGAGGGAAGTCAATTATCCTGACTAAAACCTATTCGGTAGCGATAACTGATTTCTTATTGACAGGTTATGATATTCCATTTTTGACACATGAAAATAAAAATGTTTTAAAAGTTCGTGAGCCGGCACCTGATAAAGATGCTTTTGATGTACGTAAGAGTTTGATTGTGTATCTTAAAAGCTTAAATAAATAATAAATACCATGACTTTAAAGGTAAACATGGATCGAGTGCTTTATTAGAAACTACTGAAGAAAATGAAAAGTATTGGGAAGCACTAAAAAACTTTATGATAGAATTTAAGTAGCTCAATTCAAAATCGTAAATCATAGATCCTTAAATCCACAAGTCTTTTTATAACTGACACGAATTACACGAATTGACACGATTTTTTCGCACTTAAATAAGTGATGTAATATAGTGATATATATCTGATAAGAATTACACTAATTAAATCCTTGCGGATTTTAGGTATATCATAAATCATATATCGTAAATCATATATCGTAAATCATATATTGTAAATCGTAAATCAAAATATTCTCATTACCTTCGCACGCAATTAATTTCTATTTAGTTGCATTATGGCTACCAATCAAAATAAGTTTGTAGGTGAAGGACTTACATACGACGACGTACTTCTCGTACCCGCTTTTTCAAAAGTATTACCGACTCAAGTCAATATTCAATCACGTTTTACACGAAATATTACGCTGAATGTTCCCATTATATCCGCTGCAATGGATACGGTAACTGAATCAGCGATGGCTATTGCCGTTGCTCGCCTCGGCGGAATAGGTGTTTTGCATAAAAATATGTCTATTGAGTGGCAAGCAGGTGAAGTAAAAAGAGTAAAACGTTCCGAATCGGGAATGATTCAAGATCCCATTACTATTTCTCCTAATTCTACAGTTTTTGGAGCGAAATCTCTGATGGCAGAACATAGTATTGGTGGAATTCCGGTTGTAAAAGAAGGGAAACTTGTTGGAATTGTAACCAATCGTGATTTGCGTTTTGAAGAAGATAACAATAAAAAAATAACGGATATAATGACTTCCAAAAATCTTGTAACAGTACCTCAAGGTACTTCTTTGCAAGAAGCGGAACAGATACTTCAGAAACATAAAATTGAAAAATTACCGGTAGTAGATGACGATTACAATTTAATTGGTTTAATCACATTTAGAGACATTATAAAGGTTCGTGAAAACCCGAATGCCAATAAAGATTCGTATGGTCGTTTACGCGTAGCAGCAGCTATTGGTGTAGCTGGTGATACTTTTGAAAGAGCAAAAGCACTAGTAGCCGAAGGCGTAGATGCTTTAGTTATTGATACAGCACACGGTCATAGTGCCGGCGTTATTAAAACACTTAAAAAAATCAAAAAATTGCATCCCAAAACAGATGTTGTCGTGGGAAATATAGCAACTGGAGAAGCAGCAAAGTTTTTAGTAGATGCGGGAGCAGATGCAGTAAAAGTGGGCATTGGTCCCGGTTCTATTTGTACAACTCGTGTTGTAGCAGGTGTCGGATATCCGCAACTATCAGCGATACTTGATGTTGTCAGTGCTATTAAAGATTCAGGTGTTCCGGTGATTGCAGATGGTGGCATACGTTATACAGGTGATATTCCAAAAGCCTTGGCAGCAGGTGCAGATAGTGTGATGCTAGGTTCGCTTTTGGCAGGAACCAAAGAATCGCCAGGGGAAACTATAATCTATGAAGGAAGAAAGTTTAAAACCTATCGTGGAATGGGTTCTATTGAAGCCATGAAACAAGGAAGTAAAGACCGTTATTTTCAAGATAACCAAAACGATGTGGGTAAGTTAGTTCCCGAAGGAATTGTGGGGAGAGTTCCCTATAAAGGCGAATTACACGAAACCATGCATCAATTTGTCGGTGGTTTACGCTCTGGAATGGGCTATTGTGGTGCTGCAGATGTCAAAGCTTTAAAGGAAGCAAAATTTATTCAAATTACTTCGGCAGGTATGCGCGAAAGCCATCCGCATGATGTGACTATTACTAAGGAAGCACCGAATTATTCGAGGTAGAAGCTCCCTCTAGCTTCTCCAAAGGAGGAGGATGCCAAGGCTTTTTACGATTCGTTCAACAGAGCTTTATTCAGATTATTAACTAGACGGTAATAAGACGAAAAGACAAAAGACGTAAGACGTTTACTCATAGTTAATTACAACTCTGAACTATTTCGGTTAATTATCGTCGTGTTAATATATAGATAAGCCCAAAGCCTAAAGCCAAAAGCCCAAAGCCCAAAGCATATTGCGTAGTGCGCATAGCGAATAAACGGAACAATATACTTTCTTTTTAATAAGTTTTTAAAAGCTTAGCTGAAGGCTTAACACAACTTATGTTATCTTTGTCACACTAAAAATTAAATCACTAACTTTAAATAATCAATTATGCAAAATATCATCGCCTTAATCTCATTTGAATTAAATGATCAAAATCTAACAGATGCATGGAAGAAAATGTCTGATGAAATTACTAAAAGTTTACAAGGTGTAGATGGTTTTATCTATCGTGATTCGGCTATTGGGGAAGATGGAAAAGTCTATTGTATCCTAAAATGGGAAAGCGAAGAAAAACAACTCGCCTTTAAAAAAACAATGGAAACGGAAGCTTTTCAAGAAAAGATGAAAGATTTTGGGAAGTTTGTCAATATGGCGACTATGAAGTCTGAGGTGTTAAAGGTTGTTTAGTGTTCTGAGTTCTTTGTTTTGAGTTTCATGTTCCGTGTTCCGCGTTCTGTGTTCCGTATTCTGTATTTCACATTCTGCATGCTACGTACTGAGTATT
>JAUVOS010000062.1 GCA_030599055.1 Lutibacter sp. | reverse complement strand
ATAGGAACTTGTAATACTCCTGCAGCATTTATGGTCTCCCAAAAAAGACCTTCACTTGTACTCGCATTTCCAATAGTTCCCCAAGCTACTTCATTCCCTTTATTTGAAAATTTACTAAAATCTTTTACTCCCTCAACATGTCTGTATATTTTTGATGCCTGTGCCAATCCCAATAGGCGCGGCATTTGCCCGGCAGTGCACGAAATATCAGAACTGGAATTTTTTTGTTCCATCAAGTTTTTCCATGTACCATCTTCATTTAAAGAATGAGTCGCAAAGTGATTATTCATCTGTCTTCCTCCAGACTCGGGTGAATTATTGATATCTGTATCACCATATAAACTCGCAAAAAGTTGTTGCGGACTTAAGGCATCTATCGCCATCATAAAGGTTTGATCGCGGTAATAACCCGAACGAAAATCACCATTTTTAAAAGCTTTTGCCATGGCTAATTGCGGCACTTCTTTTCCGCCTCCAAAAATTCCAAAACCACCGCGCCCCATTAAGACTTCTTTGCGTCCCAATATACTACACTCTCTACTGATAACGGCTAGTTTATAGTCGTTTAATACTTCTTTTTTAAAGTCGTTAAATGAGAGTTGTTGTTTTGCAGTCATATATCCCAGTTTTTAGGTTACGAATATACGGAAAAGTGATAAAACAAAATTATTGTAAATACAACGCTTAAAAAAGAAAACAAATCGAAAAATGTATTTGTTTATAAAATTTAATTTTGGAAACTATCAGACAGCTTTTTTAAATCATCGTAAGAGAATTCACCATAGATTCCCATGGCTACTAAAGAGTTTTTATCCTGAATAAGAAAAATTAATTCTGAAATATAATCGGAATTATCTTTAACTAAAAGCTTAATTGTGGAACCTTCGTCTTTTATTGTCATGAATTTTTGATATATTTTTGAAGGTAAATGTGATTTAATATCATCTTTAAAATTGTCAGCTACTTCATCAAAAATAAGAATTCTAACTTTTTTTCCTTTTTTTACAATATTTCTTAGTTCTTTTTCATCGCGATCAATAAAAAAACGAGCAATGCTAATTGGAGCCGTTATTCCAATAATGCTCTTTTCTTTTTTATAGGTTTTATAAAAAGATTTGAAGTTTTTTTCATCTTGCGCACTGAGATTCATACTGATGAAAATGATAGATAAAGAAAGAATAATTTTTCGCATAATAATAGTTTATAATCTAATGACGATACACAAGAAAAAATGTTACAAAAAAAAACCTTCTACATCAGTAAAAGGTTTTTTTATAAGTAAGAATGTTTTTTAAATTTATTTCACTTTTTCTACAATTGCTTTAAAAGCATCTGGGTGATTCATCGCTAAATCGGCTAAAACTTTACGGTTTAAATCGACATTATTAGCTTTGAGTTTCCCGATAAATTGAGAATAAGACATTCCATGTAATCGTGCTCCGGCGTTGATACGTTGAATCCACAATCCACGAAAGGTTCTTTTTTTGTTTTTACGGTCTCTAAAGGAATATAACATTCCTTTTTCTACTGCATTTTTTGCTACTGTCCAGACATTTTTTCTTCGTCCGAAGTAGCCTTTTGCTTGCTTCATTATCCGTTTTCTACGGGCTCTTGAAGCTACTGAATTTACTGATCTTGGCATAATTTTAATTATTTTTGTAGTAGGCGGTCTTATTTTTTACACTTTATTTCGACTATTATCTCAGGTTGCTGAGCGTAGTCGAAGCACTACTCCATGGTTATTAATCCTTGAACTTACTTTAAGTTCAACATTTGCTTAACACTTGCAACATCATTTTTGTGAACCAATCCTGAATGTGTTAGCTTGAGCTTGCGCTTTTTTGATTTTTTAGTCAAAATATGACTTTTAAAAGCGTGCTTTCTTTTTAATTTACCGGTACCTGTCAGCTTAAATCGCTTTTTAGCACTGGATTTTGTCTTTAATTTTGGCATTATTCTACTTTTATATTCCTACTTATTTAATTATTCTTTTTAGGTTGAATGAAAATAGTCATTCGTTTTCCCATTAATTTTGGCATTTGCTCTAATTTTCCATAATCTTCTAAATCTTGAGCCAACCTCAATAAAAGAATTTCTCCTTTATCTTTAAAAATGATTGAACGACCTTTAAAAAAAACATACGCTTTTAGTTTTGCTCCACTTTCAAGGAACTTAATGGCATGTTTCTTTTTAAAATCATAATCGTGATCATCTGTATTGGGACCAAATCTTATTTCTTTAACAACAACTTTTGATGCTTTAGCCTTTTGTGCTTTTTCACGTTTTTTCTGATTGTAAACAAATTTTTTATAATCGATTATTTTACAAACCGGTGGATTAGCATTTGGAGATATTTCAACCAAATCTAATTCTTGTTCTTTGGCAGTGGCTAAGGCTTTAGATGTTGGATAAACGCCCATTTCAATATTGTCACCAACCAAGCGTACTTCTGGCACACGAATTTTTTCATTAATTCTGTGTTTGTCTTCTTTAAAAACCCTTCCAGGTCCGCGATTTCGTTTTCTACGTATTGCGATAATTTATATGTATTTAATTAAACTTAAAACTTTTCTATAGAGTTACTTACTTCGTCTGTTAGATTTGTAATAAACTCTTCTGTCGAACGAATTCCTAAGTCTCCTTCTCCATGTTTACGCACAGAAACTGTGCCATCTTTCTCCTCTCTTTCACCGACGATAAGCATAAACGGAATTTTCTTTACTTCAGCATCACGGATCTTTCTACCTGTCTTTTCACTACGGTCGTCAATGAGCGCGCGAATATCCGAATTTTCTAGCAAATTTAAAACTTTTTCTGCATAATTTTGGTATTTATCGCTAATAGGTAAGATAATTACTTGTTCACTAGCTAACCACAATGGGAAATTACCAGCAGTATGTTCTAATAAAATTGCGATAAAACGTTCCATAGATCCAAAAGGAGCACGATGTATCATCACGGGTCTGTGTTGTTTGTCATCAGAGCCAGTATAGGTTAAATCAAAACGTTCGGGTAAGTTGTAATCTACCTGAATAGTTCCTAGCTGCCATGTACGACCTAATGCATCTTTTACCATAAAATCTAGCTTGGGTCCATAAAATGCAGCTTCACCGTATTCAACAACTGCTTCTATTCCTTTTTCTTCTGTAGCTTCAATTATAGCATTTTCTGCTTTTTCCCAATTGGAATCGCTTCCTATATATTTTTCAGAATTGTCAGGATCTCTCAGGGATATTTGAGCTGTGAAATTTTCAAACCCTACCGATTTAAAAACATATAAAACAAGATCGATTACTGCTTTAAATTCATCTTTTAACTGGCTTGGCATACAGAATATATGGGCATCGTCTTGTGTAAAACCGCGTACTCTGGTTAAGCCGTGTAATTCACCACTTTGTTCATATCTGTAAACCGTGCCAAATTCAGCATATCTTACAGGTAAGTCTTTATATGAGAATGGTTTAATATTATAAATCTCACAATGATGTGGACAATTCATTGGTTTTAACAGAAATTCTTCGTCTTCCTTTGGTGTATGAATAGGTTGGAAACTGTCTGCTCCGTATTTTTCATAATGACCGGAGGTTACATACAATTCTTTTTGTCCGATATGTGGTGTAATTACCATTTGGTAACCTGCTTTTTTTTGTGCTTTTTTTAGAAAATTCTCTAAAGTTTCACGTAAAGCGGCTCCTTTTGGTAACCAAAGTGGTAAACCTTGTCCTACTTTATTAGAAAAAGCAAATAATTCTAACTCTTTACCCAATTTACGATGGTCTCTTTTTTTAGCTTCTTCGATCATTTCCAAATATTCCTTTAGCATTTTTTGTTTAGGAAAAGAAATGCCATAGAGACGTGTGAGTTGAGGTTTGTTTTCATCACCGCGCCAGTAAGCACCCGCGATACTTGTAAGCTTAACGGCTTTGATTATTCCAGTATTGGGAACATGTCCTCCTCTACATAAATCGGTAAAATCATCGTGATCGCAAAAAGAAATGCTACCGTCTTCCAAATTTTCTATCAACTCAACCTTAAATGGATTGTTTTCTTTTTTATATAAAGCAAGTGCATCAGCTTTTGAAACTTCGCGTAATTTGAACTCGTGTTTTTTACGAGCAGTTTCTATTATTTTGTCCTCAATACGTTTAAAATCTTTATCAGAAATTGTTTTATCTCCAAAATCAATATCGTAATAAAACCCATTTTCAATAGCGGGTCCGATGGTTAATTTTGCATCCGGATAAAACTTTAGCACAGCTTGTGCCATTAAGTGAGCAGAAGAATGCCAAAAGGCTTTTTTTCCATCGGCATCATTAAAAGTAATCAATACTAAACTACCATTTTCATTAAGTGGTGTACTTGTTTCAACTGTTGTGTCATTAAACTTTGCTGAAATAACAGCCCTAGCTAGACCACTGCTTATGCTGTATGCCACATCCATTGGAGTGCTACCCTTTGCGTATTCTTTAATGCTTCCGTCCGGTAAGGTAATATTTATCATGATACTAATTTTAAGAAATGCAAAAGTATTGGAAAACTAGCTTTTGTACAATTATTAATGGATTTATCTTTTAAATTTAGTTATAAGTTAAAAGTTTGTAAAGCTAAAAGTTAAAAGGGAAAGGAAAAAGGTCAAAAGGTGAAGCTTATTTGGTGTTTGTAATTTGTTATTTGGAAGATATCTTTAATACTCAAAAGTTCCTTTTTCACTTCTTATGGTCAAACATTTTGATACAGATTTTGTCACCCTTCCAACAATTTGAGCTTGTACATCAAAGGATTCACTAATTTTTATAATTTCATTTGCCACTTCTTTAGGTACGTAAAGTTCCATGCGATGCCCCATATTAAAGACTTGGTACATTTCTTTCCATGAGGTACCGGATTCTTTTTGAATTAATTCAAATAGGGGAGGAATAGCAAACATATTGTTTTTAATAATATGCAGTTTCTCAATAAAATGTAGAATTTTAGTTTGTGCGCCACCGCTGCAATGCACCATTCCGTGAATTTCTTTAGGCGTAAATTTTTCTAGTATTTTTTTAATGATAGGAGCGTAGGTTCGTGTGGGTGATAACACCAGTTTCCCAATATTTAAAGGGATGTCGTTTAAAGTGTCGGTTAATTTTTTAGAGCCAGAATAGACTAATTCATCAGGTATATTTGCATCAAAACTTTCAGGATATTTAGCAGCTAAATATTTTGAGAAAACATCGTGACGTGCTGATGTTAAACCATTACTTCCCATTCCTCCATTGTATTCATTTTCATAAGAGGCTTGTCCAAAAGATGCGAGCCCAACTATTACATCACCTGCTTGTATGCGTGCATTGTCAATAACATCCTTTCGTTTTAGGCGAGCAGTGACTGTGGAATCTACAATAATGGTTCGTACTAAGTCACCGACATCTGCCGTTTCACCGCCTGTTGAAATGATGTTAACTCCGTGTTTCTTTAAATCGTTTAATAATTCTTCAGTTCCATTTATAAGTGCGCCAATAATTTCACCGGGTATTTTATTTTTATTTCTGCCAATAGTAGATGATAATAGAATTGTATCGGTAGCACCGACACATATTAAATCATCGATATTCATAATCAATGCATCTTGTGCGATTCCTTTCCAAACGGATAAATCGCCTGTTTCCTTCCAATACATATAGGCCAAAGAGGATTTTGTTCCTGCTCCATCTGCATGCATTACCAAACAATAAGTGTCATCATTGGTCAAATAATCAGGAACTATTTTACAAAAGGCCTTCGGAAATAGTCCTTTATTGACATTTGCAATGGCTTTGTGTACATCGTCTTTTGTTGCGGAAACACCGCGTTTATCATATCGATTTGTCATCTTAAAATTTTAAAACCCTTATAAATAGTTGGTTGCTAAATTAATCTTTTTGATTAAACTTCTCTTAACCTTTTTGTAGATTATTTTTCGATTTGAGAAACAAGCTTTTGAATCGTAAATAAATGTTAAAGTATGTTAAATTTTATAAGAAAATGATAGATATATATTGCATTGAAAAAAAGAATTGTATATTTGTCCTGTTGTTAGAGTAATCTAATAACACTTTTTCTTTTTCATAGCAATTTTTCCCACTCAGTTTCTAATTGAGTGGGTTTTTCTTTTAAAAAGCTTTCAATTATTTAATTAGACTATATTTGCTGCGCAGATTGTCTTATCGATCACGTTTTGGCGTGGTAGGAAAGTCCGGGCACTAAAGAGTAGTATAGCGGTTAATAGCCGTCGTTTTGACCTTAGGGTTGATGTAGGAAAAGTGCAACAGAAAGTATGTACAGGTAATGCTGTAGTGAAATCAGGTAAACTCTATGCAGTGTAATGCCGTGTATATTGAAGTCCCGATAGCTATCGGGAAAGGTTTACTCGACCGATTCAAGGGGTAGGCAGCTAGAATTTGTCAGTAATGGCAAAGCGAGATAAATGATAAGAATCCGCCGTTGGCGGTTACAGAACCCGGCTTATAGATCTGTTTTTTATTCTTAGAATGAAAGTTAAAAAGGAGAGACACAATGTATTGCGTTTCTCTTTTTTTTGACTTAATAGAAAAAAAGACACCAAGGAAAGTTGTTGTTCTAATGGATACCAAATATTTTGAACAGCTTTATATTATATCTAAAAAATTCTTTTAAAAAGGCCAAAAATTGTTGTCATACCAAATTTCTTCTTTAAGTGCATTATTGAGTTCAACCAACATTTTTGAATGTTCACCTTCCCAAGCGGCTAAAATACTATAGAGTTTTTTTTCGTTAGGATCTGTAGCTTCTTGGGCACGAGATTTATAAAGATTTACAGCATTCATCTCAAAATCGATAGCAGATGATATGGCAGCTGCCTCAAAACTAGCAGCATTGATTTCTTTTTTAACCTTTTCAGTTAATACTTTTAGAATTACAGTTTCTTCAGGGTCTTCCTTAGGAACATCAGGTTTTAAAAAACTATGTTTCTTGGTGTAGTTGATAAATTGTTTACTTAAGAATTTGATGTGCTCATCCTCTTCTTCAGCCATCATTTCAAATATTTTCTTGACTGATGGACTGTCACATTTCTCAGCTACATTTTTATAAAATGCTTTGCCTCTCATTTCTAATAGAATGGCTTCCTTTAAGATGTCTTCTGCTGTTCTTACCATGGTGTATGAGTTTTATAATTATTTGCAAATTTACTTATTTTTACTATATTTTATAATAACTATCGTCATTCAATAATCGAAGTAGAAATTATTTAATAAAATAAAAATCTTTTCCTTTCAAATACTGTTTTATTCGCGGGGCGAAAGCCCAATTGGTTTAATACCCCGACCCTTTGGGTCGGTATGGCATGGCTTGCAAAGCAAACTCATTTTAATACTCCGATGGTTCTACCTCGGAGTAGTTTATTTAAATTTCATAGACAACATCGTCATAAGGCAATCTGAATCTTGCTCCTCTAAGTCCATCAGGCATTCCTTTTCCAACTGCAATAGCCATATTTATTTCAGCTGATTTAGGTAATTTTAAATACTTCTTCATAAGTTTAGAATCTAAACCTTCCATGGGTAAACTATCATAACCTTCAGCTGAAATACTCAACATAAATGTTTGTGCCGCAAGAGCCACGCTTTTTTGTGTTACAATAGGAATGTGTTTGCTATATACATCTTGCATAAATGCTCCCTTTCTACTTTTACTCCAAACATAAATGTGTTTAACAAGATCTCTTATACACGGTAATGTTGGATTGTAGAATTGAGGTATTACTGTACTAAAATAACTCAATTCACTACTGCCAAATAATTTGTTTTTTACATTTTTAGTTTCAACCTTCTCCAATCTTTTTAAATGTACTTTTTGTCGTTCTCTCCAAAGGTCTGGTCTTGCTACAAAAATTACAATCTCGGAAGCCGTTTTCGCTCCAGGTTGATTTAAACATATTTCTGCAACTTCTTTTATTCCCTCTTTTGATTTAATACGGTAAAATTCCCATAATTGCATATTGCTACTACTAGGTGATTTTATAGCACGTTCTAAGCTGTTTTTAACTACAAAATCTGGTAGGTCAAAGTTGGTGTCAAATTCGCGGTAAGCCCGTCTTTTGTCAACTATTTGGTCGAATATTTTTGCTGATTCATTCATAATTAATATAATATTTACGTTTTTCGCTTTTCGATTTTCGCTTAACGATTCACGCTTTGCGTATAGCCTAAAGCCCAAAGCCCAAAGCCTAAAGCCCAAAGCCCAAAGCCTTATCAACCCTTAACCCTTACAATCCACTCATAAGCATTCTCAAAAGCTTCTAACCAAGGGCTTACGGTATCCTCTTTCCGATTGGTAGGGTAGTGTGCCCAATTCCAAGGAAATGTAGACCGTTCCAGATGTGGCATCATTGCCAAATGACGTCCGTCTTTACTAGCTAACATAGCGGCATTATAATCCGATCCATTTGGGTTAGAAGGGTAGGAGCCATGCCCGTATTTTGCAGGTATTTGATAATGGTTTTCTTTTTTTGGAAAAGAGAATTTCCCTTCTCCGTGTGCTGCCCAAATCCCTAATTTACTTCCTGATAAACTTGAGAGCATTACCGTGTTATTTTCTTGAACCGCTACAGAGGTAAAGATACATTCAAATTTATGCGAATCGTTATGAAGCATTTTTGGTTTGTCAGTATCTTCCGAATTTAATAAACCCAATTCTACAAATAGCTGACAACCATTGCAAACACCCAAGCTCAAACTGTCTTTTCTATCAAAGAAATTAGTGATGGCTTTGTTTGCTTTTTCGTTGTATTTAAAGGAACCTGCCCATCCTTTTGCGGAGCCCAAAACATCTGAATTAGAAAAGCCGCCTACAGCAGCCAAAAAGTCAATCTCTTTTAAATCCTCACGTCCCGAAATTAAATCGGTCATATGAATATCTTTCACTTTAAATCCTGCTAAATGTAAAGCATATGCCATTTCTCGTTCACTATTTGAACCCTGCTCACGTAATACGCCTGCAACAGGTTGATAAGAATCGGACTTCGAGCGGAGTCGAGTGTTGTTCGAGCGGAGTCGAGAAGTCAAATCGCCAGAGAAAGAACTCGGAAACTCCAACTCCAACTCCTGCAATTTATAATTCTCAAAGCGTTCTAATGCTTTAGTTTCACCCGATTGCCTTTGATCTAACAAATAGGAAGTTTTAAACCAAATATCTCGGTATTTTGGAATGTCAAATTCAAAAGGATCAGTATGATTTTGTATTTCTAAGACTTCATTGTTGGTGATAGTTCCAATTTTTTTATAATCAATATTTGCAATATTTAGAACTTTTTCAACATTTACATTGGCTTGGAAAACAATTCCAGAATTCTCAGCAAACAATACTTTAGTAGAATCCGATTCATCGAGACCAGATAAGTTTATTGAAGCACCTATATTTGTGCTTGGAAAACACATTTCTAATAAAGTGGTAATCAAACCACCTGAAGCCACATCGTGTCCCGCAATTATTTTATCGGATTTAATAAGGCCTTGAATTGTATTAAATACATTTTTTACATAGGTTGAATCCTTTATGTCGGGAATTTCTTTTCCAATAGAATTTCGAATTTGTGCAAAACTACTTCCACCTAATTTGTAGTTGTCTTTTCCTAGATTGATATAATATATTTGTGTTTTATCAATATTTTGAAAAGCAGGTTCTACAACTCTAGTAATATCATTACAATGGGCAGTAGCAGAAATGATAACAGTTCCGGGTGCCATAACCTCTTTATCAGGATATTTCTGTTTCATAGAAAGGGAGTCTTTCCCTGTTGGAATATTGATTCCTAAATCAATTGCAAATTCTGAAACGGCTTGTACAGCGTTATATAAACGAGCGTTTTCTACCTCATCTTTTGCTGACCACATCCAGTTAGCACTTAAAGAAACCGATTGCAGATCATCTTGTAATGGCGCCCAAATAATATTGGTTAAAGATTCTGTTATTGCCATTCTAGCCCCTGCTTTTTCGTTTATCAAACTTGCGATAGGAGCATGACCGATACTTGTTGCAATTCCGTCTTTTCCCCTATAATCCAATGCCATTACCCCTACGTTGTTAAGTGGTAATTGCAAAGAACCACAGCATTGTTGTTTGGCTACACGCCCCGTTACACAACGATCCACTTTGTTGGTCAACCAATCTTTACTGGCAACTGCTTCGAGTTGCAATACTTTTTGAACGTACTCATAAATATTTGAATTGTCGTAAGACACTTCTTTGTAATTAGATTTTATTTTTTTTCCATTTAAAAAAGTAACTGGTGTATTTCCAAACATCTGAAAAAGTGATAGATCAATGGGTTTTTCTCCTGTTTTATCAGAAACTACTTGAAACAATTGGTTTTTAGTAACTGTTCCTACTTCGTAGATAGGAGCGCGTTCTCGTTTGGCAATTTCCTTGAGTTTTTCTAAATCTTTTGCGTGAATAATCAAGCCCATTCGTTCTTGAGATTCATTACCCATTATTTCTTTAAAAGAAAGACTTGAATCACCGATAGGAAGTTTATCAATATTTATAATACCTCCGGTATCTTCTATCAATTCAGATAAACAGTTTAGGTGTCCGCCGGCACCGTGATCATGTATAGAGATAATGGGGTTTTTAGTTTGTTCTGATAATGAGCGTATTACATTAGAAACACGTTTTTGCATTTCGGGATTAGAACGTTGTACGGCATTGAGTTCAATGGTATTATCCATTGCACCTGTATCAGAAGAAGAAACCGCAGCACCGCCCATTCCTATACGGTAGTTATCACCACCCATTACTACAATTATATCGCTGGCAATGGGTTTGTCTTTGTGACTGTCTTCTCTTTTTGCAAAACCGATTCCGCCCGCTAACATGATTACTTTGTCATAGCCGATTGTTTTCTCATTTTCATCGTGTTCAAATGTTAAAACAGAACCTGCGATTAAAGGTTGACCGAATTTATTCCCAAAATCAGAAGCACCATTGGAAGCTTTGATTAATATATCGATAGGATTTTGGTATAACCAAGGTCGCTCCGCTGTGTTTTCCCAATCTCGATTACTGTTGGGACTATTCTTTTCCAATCGAGAATAAGGCGTCATATAAACTGCTGTTCCAGCTAAAGGTATAGAAGCTTTTCCACCTGCCATTCTATCACGAATTTCTCCACCGGAACCCGTAGCAGCACCATTAAAGGCCTCTACAGTTGTAGGGAAATTATGTGTTTCTGCTTTAAGCGAAATGATGGATTCAATTGTTTTGGCTTTGTAAAAATCGGGTTTGTCAGCCGATTGTGGTGCGAATTGTTCGATGGACGGACCATTAATAAAGGCTACATTATCTTTATAAGCAGATAAGATGGTATTGGGGTTTTCTTTCGAAGTTTTCTTAATGAGTTGAAACAAACTTTCAGGCATTTGTTTCCCGTCAATTTCAAATGTCCCATTAAATATTTTATGCCGACAGTGTTCAGAATTGACTTGTGAAAATCCAAAAACCTCACTATCAGTTAGTTTTCGATTGATCTCTTTAGAAACTCCTTCCAAATATGCTACTTCTACATCGCTTAACGAAAGTCCTTCTAGTTGATTGTATTGTTCAATATCATCTATAAAAAGGATGGGTTCTGGCTTGTTGTTATGCTTAAACAAATCTTGATTCAAATCGGTATAAATGGCTTCCAACATAGCATCGTAAGCTACATTTTCATCATCAATTTCAGTAAACTTTTCAATACGCGTAATGGAATCAATTCCCATATTTTGAGTTATTTCGACGGCATTAGTACTCCAAGGAGAAACCATAGCAATTCTTAAGCCTTTGAATAGTCCCTTAATAATGCTCTTGTTGATATGTTTTGCATCACCAAATAACCATTCCAATTTATTCGTGATTGTTGATGAAATTGATTGTGCTTCTACAACAAAATATTCTTGATGGTTTTGAAAAAAGTATAACATCACACTTAGTTTAAATGAAATGCAAAATTAAATAAAGCATTCGTTTTATTAAAAGCCTGTT
>JAUVOS010000070.1 GCA_030599055.1 Lutibacter sp. | reverse complement strand
TTAAACCTAGAATAATCATGTTTGAAAAATCTTTAGGCAAACCTTGCGCAATTACTGAAATCACACCTGCTCCTCCTGCTAATGTCAGCGGTAAAGCCAATAAATCGTCACCTGAGATTATTAAAAAATCCTTTGGCTTTTTATGGATCAATTCTAAAATTTGAGGCATACTTCCTGCTGCTTCTTTTATTCCTACAAGCGTTGAAAAATCATTGACTAATCGAATAACAGTAGTAGGATTCATGTTCATACCAGTTCTACCTGGCACATTGTACATGATTACAGGTAAAGGACTCGCCGCTGCAATGGCTTTAAAATGTTGGTAGATTCCTTCTTGCGAAGGCTTATTATAGGAAGGTGAAACTGATAATATTCC
This sequence comes from Lutibacter sp., assembly GCA_030599055.1. Taxonomy (GTDB): domain Bacteria; phylum Bacteroidota; class Bacteroidia; order Flavobacteriales; family Flavobacteriaceae; genus DQTL01. The sequence continues at coordinate 10,895 of JAUVOS010000070.1, read as the reverse complement.
ATCAAAACCCGACAAGTCCGTGGTTTTTAATTCTTGAACTACTTGTTGTGTGTTATTCCCTCCTATTCCCACTACCAAAGGCACGCGTCCTTTTACAGTTTTAACAAAGTGTTTTCTTATTGCTTCTTTTTCATCTGCAAATAATGTGGCTGCTTCTGCGGTAGATCCTAAAACAATTAAATAATTAATCCCATTGTCAATTTGATGGTTGATTATATTTGTCAATGCATCAAAATCAATACGTTTATCTTTCGTAAAGGGTGTAATCACTGCTACGGCGGTTCCTATAAATTTTTTCATCTTTTATATCAGTTTTAATATCTTTAAATAACGAACTAGTTCTTCATTAAATTGAGTTATCTCTTTTGGATTTACAGCAATAATTAAATCATACAATTTTTCATTTTTTTTTGAATTACCCACTTTAAAAGAAGCATTTATATCAGCGACAATTAATTGCTTTATTTGAGTATCAGCTTGTGTATAGTCAATGAGCAAATCATAGGGTTGCTTTATAAACTCTTTTACACTATCCGACTTAATATTTCCCATCCAATTTATAGTATTCTTTACTACAACTGTCCCTTTAAATTCATTATAACTTGTTTTTTTTTCTTTGTATGTTAATATATTATAATATGCATCATTTAGCTTGATACTTGTTTGTAATTTTCTAAAATCTGATTCATTAAAAGCTGTTTTTTCATCCACAAATATTGCAATATTAAAAATTTGTGACAAAGCATTCTTAGCCTTACTTTTATTAGCTTTATTAAGAGCATTTTGTATTTTTTTATCAATAAAATAGTGTTGTATTCTCATTAAAAATTATATATTTACATATCGTATTTTGAATTTCAAAATTAGTTAAAAAATTCGAGAGTTTATGAATTTAACAATACAACACTTATGAAGTTATTTATTTGGTTACTTGGTTTCTTTATGCTTGCAGTCTCTTGTAAGCAAAAACCTGTTAATTTACAGCGCATTGAAGGAAAACAAATTCCTATTAGCTCAGAAATTGTTCGTGACAGCAATATTATGGCAGTAGTGTCTCCTTATAAAGAAGAATTGGAAAGTAAAATGAGTGCAATTTTGGCTTATGCACCTACAGACTTTTATAAGGATGATGATGATAAAACTGAAACAAGCATCGGTAACTTTATGGCCGATTTATGTTACAAACATGGAAATTTTATTTTTAATAAAAAGACAAAAAAAAATATTGATTTTGTCCTTCTCAATTATGGAGGTATTCGTGCTGGGATTTCTAAAGGAGATGTTACAACAAGAAGTGCCTATGAAGTAATGCCTTTTGAAAATAACATGGTCGTCGTTGAACTCACTTATCAAAAAATTCAAGATTTATTAGCTTATTTGGCAATTTCGAAAAAAGCGCATCCAATTTCCAAACAACTTCATATTTCTTTTAAAGACAACAACATAAAATCTGCTCTTTTAAATGGAAAAAACTTTGATAAAAACAAAACCTATTTTGTATTGACCTCTGACTACCTTCAAAATGGTGGTAATCATATGAATTTCTTTAAAGAGCCTCTTAGTTTAACTAATTTAGATTATAAAATTAGGAAAGCTATTTTAGATGAATTAGAAGAAATTGATACAATTAAAGCAAAAGAAGATGGCCGCGTAATAAGGAAGTAAGCAAGTAGTAACGAATTGCTGCTTTGCTTAATACAACACAATAACAAATACAACTAGCACTATGGACAGACGAAAATTTATACAACAATCAGGCGCTACTGCTGCTTTTATCGGTATTGGAAGTCTGTCACTTCAATCTTTTAATAAAAATTCAGCCAAGCATATTACCATATTACATACAAATGATGTGCACAGTCACATTGAGCCATTTGCCGCAAACGATAAACTATATGCAAATATGGGTGGTGTTGCGAGAAGAGCATCTTTGATTCATAGTATTCGAAAAGAAAACCCAAATACCTTGTTATTTGATGCAGGTGATATGTTTCTAGTGACACCTTATTTTAATTTTTATGGTGGTGAATTAGAATTTAAACTAATGAGTATGATGGGTTATGATGCAGCCACCATCGGTAACCATGATTTTGATAATGGAATAGATGGTTTGTACAGACAATTACCACATGCACAATTTGATTTGCTATCGGCGAATTATGATTTTAAAAACACGGTGCTAGATACACACGTAAAACCCTATAAAATATTTCTAAAAAATGGCATTAAAGTTGGCGTTTTTGGTTTAGGAATAGAATTAGACGGGTTAGTTGATAATAAATTATATAAAGAAACAAAATACAATGATCCTGTGGCGGTAGCTCAAGATATGAGTCGTATTCTTAATAAGGAAGAAGATTGCGATTTGGTTATTTGCCTTTCACATTTAGGATATAATTACAAAATAAATTCAAATAAAATATCTGATTTAAAACTCGCTTCTTTAACAAAAGGAATTGATTTAATTATCGGAGGACACACGCATACTTTTTTAAAAAAACCTACTGTAACTAAAAATAGTATTGGAAAAAACATGTTAATAAATCAAGTCGGCTGGGGTGGTATTAATTTAGGTAGAATTGATTATTATTTTGACCGTGAAACCAAAGGTGCAAACGGAACGACAATTATTGTTTAGTTTTGCCCCCGATTAATTTCTAAGAACAAATAATAGATTAAACTACAATCCTTTTGAGAACTACAACTAAAATTTTATTTCTAATTATCATCTTTTTACAGGCGTGCAAGCCAGAACCACCAAATTATGTATTTCAAATCAGTGGCAAATTAAAAAACTATCAAAAAGAAAAAATTATTTTACAATTTGATGAAGCTGACAGTATAAAAACCTTGCTAATCGCCGATAAAAAGGGCGGAACTTTCTCAATAAATAGTATAGATAGTTTACAAATTGGTCAATATTTCTTAAAAATTGGAAACGACAGTTCTCGTGTACCCCTATTTATTGACAATACGGATATTGTCGTAAAGTTGGACAAGCAAAATTTATCTAATTCCTTTACAAGAGGAAAATCTAAATATCAACAATTATATTATAATTATCGATCGGGTTGTTACAATGCTGCTAATCTTTTTAACTATCAAAAAAGCTTTGTAGCTGAAAACAAAAACTCAATTTTAGGAGCAATTGCCCTAAAAGAAATGCTTGGTGAAACACAATGGCGTCTAAAACAAACGCTTATTCTCTATGAAGAATTAGATAGTACCATTCAAAATGGAAATTTAGGTAGAGAAATTAATAATTATATCACATTAGGACTTGAAAATATTAAAAAATCAAATGAGGATAAAGAGTTACAAATAGAAAAAAACACTCGTGTAAAACCTGTCGAATCAGATAAAAAAGAAACAAAAACAACTCATGTTAGTAAAATGACCATAAGCAAATATGCACCCTATTTTTATGGAAATGGATTAGATGGAAATGAAATAAGTGCCAAAGAAGTTTTTAGTAAAAACAAAGTCACTTTAATTGATTTTTGGGCAAGTTGGTGTGTTCCTTGTAGAGCTCAAAATCCAGATTTTGTTCAACTGTACAAAAAATATCATTCAAAGGGTTTTGAGATACTTTCTGTAGCTGAGGATAAAGAAGATGCCGATTGGAAAAACGCAATTATTCAAGATAACATGACTTGGCAACATGTCAACGATGATTATAAGCGAATTGCCAATATGTATAATGTAGGTGCTATCCCTTATGCAGTATTGGTAAATAAACAAGGAGGTATTATTGCAGAAAAAATTGGTTCGGGTAAATTAAAAAGACTTTTGCATGAGGAGTTTGGGTATTAGTTATCAAAAACAAATTTTATTAGCTTTAGTTTAGAGTAGCGTTGTTTTCTTAACCGCAAGGAAAGCAAAGATTTACGCAAAGTTCGCAAGTAATTTCATTTTATAAATCTGCTACTATTTTTTAAATCCTAAAATATTAAAAAGATGATTTTTATCATTTTTTTTTAATATTTCATCTTTAATAAAAAAATATAATGTTACTTTGTCGCTCAATTTAAAAACTAAAACTATGAGTACCAAAATAGCCATTTCATCACAAGACAAAAAGACCATAACAGGACATGCCGGAAAATGTAAAAATTTTGTCATTTATACGGTTGATACTGAGGGAAATTATACTACAAAACCGCTAAAACTCAATAAAGGAGAAGCACTCCACGACAGTTTTCAAAACAACGATGAAACGCACCCAATATTTGATATGGATATATTCCTAACGCAAAGTATTGGTCAAGGAGCTATTGAAAAATTAGCTACAAAAGATGTTAGAACTTATATCATCGAAGAGACCGATCCTGAAACAGCAATAAACAAACTTATTGCAGGAACTTTAAAAGCCCTTTCAAATGTAGGACACCATCACGACCATGAACATGGACATGATCACGGGCATGGACATGCCGGATGTAATTGCGGTGGAGGACATCATTAGAGCAATGATTTAGTGAGACATTGATTTAGTGATTCAATCGTTTATAGTACACTTTTAAACATGATTGGATAAGACAACTCTACTAGCCCATATTACTCACAATCCAATACACACCAACTACAATTGCCAAAACACCACCCCAGAATTGGAGTTTAGTATATATGGGTTTGTCATGATGTTCTGAATGTTTTTTTGCAAACTTCCCAAGAATAACTGTATAGATTATCATTGCCATAATAATTCCTATGGCAAAACCAATAATGTATTGTAAGGAATCATAGTTAGATTTAAAACCTAAAACAGGTAATAGTAAAACAAAATGAGCGATACCCGCAAAACCATGAAACACACCAACAAGAATGGCAGCTAAATCATTTTGTTGAATTTGCTTTACATGTGTATGTGCATGATGTTTTACTTCATGCTTGTGTTCATGTATATGAATAATAGAACCTTTTTCCTCTTTATCGTGAAAATGCAAATGTTTATGGTTCGATTTCTTGTTTTTTATTCTATAGAAAGCCCAAATACCTAAGCCAATTAAAATGACACCTACAAATTGCTCGCTATACGTAGATATGGCTTCAACAGGAATTAATTCCTTAAAAAAGTAAAACAAAAGTCCGATAAGAAGCATGCCGATAATATGCCCGATTCCCCATAACAAACCGATACGCCAATGTCTTTTGTGTGTATCAAAAACCAAAGGTGTTACCGCTGCTAAATGATCAGGACCCATTAACACATGCGCAATGGCAGCTGTTAAACCCAGAATAATTGGGAAGTTAAAGTTAAACGCTAAGGCGCTAAGGTGCAAAGAAATTGTAAGTGTTTCCATATATAAATAAAATTGATGTCATTTCGGCTCCGCTCGATGACTGTTCTTGTACCTCGAGCGGAGTCGAGAGGTACTTTACTACCCAATTAACATATTCGTGGCAATTGTTCTCCAATAGGCATGTGTACCACTCTCTTTCCACCCATCGGATTGTTTATTAATACTTTGCCCTGATGCTCATCTACCACTTCTCCGATTATAGAAGCATGTTTTGATTCATCAAATTTGTGAAGTTCTTTGATTACATCTTCAGCGATATTAGCGGGAACAAACGACATAAAGATTCCTTCGTTGGCTGAATATAACGGGTCCAAACCTAATATTTCGCATGCTGCAGCTACCTGTGTGTTAACAGGAATCTGCTCATCGTGTAAAACAATCCCAACATTTCTATCGGATGCTATTTCATTAAGAGTCGCAGCTACGCCACCTCTTGTGGGATCACGAAACAGATGAATATCATTTCCAAATTTATCGAGTAATACTTTTGTAAGATCATTGAGATTTTGCGTATCGCTTTCAATTGTAGTTTCAAATTCCAAACCTTCTCGTACCGACAAAATGGCTGTGGCATGTGTGGCAATATTGTCGCTTACGATAAGCTTATCACCAATTTTTATATTATGAATATCGATATTTGCTTTGGGATGTAATTTTCCGATACCGGTTGTATTGATGAAAATTTTATCGGCTTTACCTTTATCCACGACTTTTGTATCGCCTGTAACTATCTTTACTCCTGCTTTTTCAGCTGCATATTTTATAGAAACTAATATATCCCAAAACTCCTTCATCGGTAACCCTTCTTCAATGATAAAACTAAGTGATAAATACTGTGGGATTCCGCCGCACATAGCCACATCATTGACAGTACCATTAATGGCTAAATCGCCTATATCGCCTCCAGGAAAAAATATGGGTGAAATGACAAAACTATCGGTTGAAAAGGCAACTTTCCCATTAAATTCTAGGAAAGCTCCATCGTGATGCTTGTCTAATTCTTCATTCTGCAATAAATCAAATACGCCGCTTTCTAATAGTTTATTGGTTAATAATCCACCGCTACCATGGGCTAAAGTAATGATATCAAAATCGAACTTTGGCATGGGGCAGCTTAGGTTGAATAGGCTTCGGTTGGTGTTCATACTTTTATTATTATTTGTTTTTGTTCTTGGTTCTTGGCTCTTGGTTCTTGTTTAGATAGAACGCTGATGACGCAGATTTTACTGATTTTCACTGATGTGAAGTATGTTCTTTGTTATTTGGTGCTTGTTATTTAATCATATCTTGAAAATTATAATACGCAGCACAAGCTCCTTCCGAACTCACCATTGGAGCTCCTAATGGGTTTTGCGGTGTACATAACTTCCCAAATGCGCTACATTCAAAAGGTTTTTTATTACCTTTCATGATATCACCAGCTATACATAGTTCATTTTCAGGAACTTCTTCTATCTGTATTTTAAACTTCTTATCGGCATCGTAGGCTTCATATTCTGAATTGATTTGATAACCACTGTCTGGAATTGTTCCTATGCCTCTCCAAATTTGATCACCAATACCAAAAACTTTTGAAATAATCTCTTGAGCAGACTCATTTCCCTTCTCTTTTACCATCCGTGTATATTGATTTTCTACTTCTGCCCTACCTTCTTCGAGTTGTTTGACGACCATTAGAATTCCTTGTAAAATATCTAAAGGTTCAAATCCTGTAGCAACTATCGGAACATTATATTTTTTTGCTAATGGAATGTATTCCCAATAGCCCATAATCGAACAAACATGTCCGGCTGCTAAAAAACCGTCGATTTTACTTTCTGTATCTTCCATCAAAGCTGTGATAGCCGGCGGAACCAAAACATGTGATGTTAAAATAGAATAGTTTGTCAATCCTATTTTTTTTGCATGAATCACCGACAAAGCATTGGATGGCGCTGTTGTTTCAAAACCTACTGCAAAAAATACGACTTCTTTATCTGGATTTTCTTTGGCAATTGTAACCGCTTCTAGTGGCGAGTATAAAACACGAACATCCGCTCCATTTGCTTTAGCTTCTAGCAAAGATTTTTTGGAGCCTGGAACTCGTAACATATCACCAAAACTGCATAAAACAACCTGTTTTTCTTCTGCTAAATAAATTGCCTTGTCAATCAAATTAAGTGGCGTCACACAAACTGGACAGCCGGGTCCGTGTAACATGGTGATTTCTTTTGGCAAAACAGAAAGAATGCCATTTTTCACTAAACTATGTGTTTGTCCACCGCAAACCTCCATAATATTCCAGGGTTTGGTTATGGTAGCCTTAATCTCCTGTAGCACCTTTTTGGCTAACTTCGGATTTCTATATTCTGTAAGGTATTTCATTTATTCATTTTTAATGTTAAATTTTGAATTTTAAATACTTAATTTTTTTCATTTAAAATTCAAAACTTATCATTTAGCATTTAAAAAGTACATCAATTGCCCAAAAGGAATTCCCTCATCATTCGGTGAAAACTCATCTTGGAAATACAATTTATACTTTTTGTCCATAAATTCTAGTAACATATCAACTAGTAGTGCATTTTGAAAAACGCCACCACTAAAGGCGATCTTACTCATTTTATACTTGTTTGCAACACGCATGATATAATCGACAAGCGTGATATGAAACTTGGTTGCAATATAGGCTTTATCGATAGTATTATCCAGATCAAATATGATATTTTTTATAATAAAATTTACAAAATTATTTGGAATCGCATTGTCTTTTATATAGGAATCCTCTAAAGACAAGGTATTATTATAATAAAATTGAGCTGCTATTTTTTCGAGTTTCATCGAAGCTTCTGCTTCATAAGTATGCACATCAATATTTAACAACAAAGACGAAACCGCATCAAAAAGGCGCCCCATACTGGTACTTTTTAAAAGGATTTCTTTAGCCAATAAAGCTTGATAGATTTTCCATTCTGTATCTGTGAATTTGGGTTTTAGATATTTTTCTGATTCTTTGCTATTGTGTGAAATAGCCAAAACCGAAATTCGTGGTTCTTTTGGCATTTTGTCTCCTAAAATAAAATCAAATTCTCCTATATGAGAAATGCGATTTATATTCCCATTAGAATAGGTGAAAAATTCGCCTCCCCAAATATTCCCATCGTCACCTAGACCGGTTCCATCCCATATTACACCAAGGATTTTATCTTTAGACTTCATCAAATTATGTTCTCCTAACACGGAATAAAAATGGGCTTTATGATGTTGTAAAGTATGGGTTTTCGCATCGTGGTTTTGGGCTAATTCCTTTCCAAAACGCGTAGCAAAATAATCAGGATGTTTATCAACAACGACTGCATCCAAATCTAAATTAAAAATTTTATGAAAATGTGTGAACGTCTTTTCATAGTTTAGCTGTGCATCATAACTCGCCGTATTTCCCATATATTGACTAACATAGGTATTTTGACCATTGAATAAACCAAAGACACTTTTTAACATTGAACCTGCTGCAAAGACCGTTTTATTTGGTATTTCTAATTTTGGATTGATATAATTAGGTGCTTTGCCACGCGAACGACGTAAAGTGATCTTTTTTTTGTGTTTTCGTGAAAATTGCACCACTCCATCGTCCTGTGGAATTAAAATCTCACGATTGTTAAGTAAAATAAGGTCTGCTATTTTAGCCAATTCTTCAACTGCTTTTTTATCCGTATAAATAATAGTTGAATCTGTGATATTGGCGCTAGTCGCTACAATGGGTTTTTGAAAAGAATGCAATAACAATTCATACAAAGGCGTATAAGGCAACATGACACCTAAGCGAGATAAACCATGTGTTATATCTGAAAATGCTATTTTGGTTTCAAAATCTTTTTTTGTTTCTAATAAAACAATGGGTGCATGAATACTTTGTAGTTCTTTGGTCTCTAAAGTACTTATCTGTGCATCCTTTTTTAGAATTTCTATATTGGGATACATGAGAGCAAAGGGTTTTTTGGGTCTTTTCTTTCTATTTCGCAAACTTTTAATCGCATCAGAATTTGTAGCATCACAGGTCAGTAAATAGCCTCCAATTCCTTTAATGGCAATGATTTTTCCTTCTTCCCATTTTTGAACGATATAATCTAAATCAGTAAAGTTTTCTTTTAATACTCCTTTTTCAAAAAGTTGCATTTCTATACGACAATCATCACAAGAATTGGTTTGGGAATAATGCCTTCTTTCCAATGGATTATCATATTCTTTCTGACATGTTTTACACATTTTGAAAGGCTGCATCGTAGTCTTAGGTCTATCGTAGGGTAAATCAGTAATTATCGAATAGCGTGGGCCACAGTTTGTGCAAGTTATAAACGGATATTGAAAACGCCTGTCTTTTGGATTGTGTAATTCAGTTTTACAATCCGAACACATAGCTGCATCGGGCGTTAATAAAATGTTTGGTTTTGCATTACTTTCACTGTGAATGATGGTAAAATCATTGTGTTTTTGATACGTGACTTCCTCAATGTTATACGCTGTTACAACAGCCAAAGGAGGTAATTTACTCAAAAGCTCTTGAAGGAAGTTTTCTGCTGTATTTTTATTTGAATTTATATGAATATGTACGCCGTCATTGGTGTTGTTTACCCATCCTTTTAAACCTGTTTTTATAGCATATTTATAAACAAAAGGTCGAAAGCCAACACCTTGCACGATTCCTTTGATATGTATATGAAATGTGTTCAACTACTTGTAACAATTATTAGCTGCAAAAGTAAATTAATTTGATTAGACTTGAAAGAATAGTTTTACAAAAAAGTAGCCGTTTAAAAAGCTTCTATTTTTGGCAGTCAATAGACAATTTTTAGGGGGAAATCAACTTGTTATTAACATGACGATAATTTACCAAAATAGGACTGGATTGTAAGTAGCTATGGGTAAAAGCCTTACGTCTTACGTCTTAGGTTGTCAATTCAAGGCACACACACACAATACCTATAAAAAATAAGTGAGTTGTCACCTACTGCAAAGGTCTTTTTGTATCTGCTTAGTCCGCAAAAATCTACGATTTTTCACAATTCATAAAATAAGTACGTAAAAAACCGTAGATTTTTGCTAATTTTATATCCTGCTACGGAAGTGAATTTTAAGCACTTCCTTTTCATAGCTTAACGTTACAACACATTAAAAATATACAAATGAAATTAACAATAACAACTTTAATTTTGGTTTTATTGATTGGTTGCAGTATTGACAAAACTTCCAATAATTCATTTTATCCTGGTCAACTATGGTTAGATAATAATGGCGTACACATAAATGCTCACGGTGGAGGAATACTATTACATAAAAATACTTACTATTGGTTTGGAGAGCATAAGGTAGAAGGAGATAGAGGTAATAGAGCTCAAATAGGAGTACATTGCTACTCATCCAAAGATTTATATAACTGGCAAGATGAAGGCATTGCGTTGAAAGTAAGCGATGATGAAAATAGCCCAATCGTTAAGGATTGTGTCATTGAAAGACCAAAAGTGATTTACAACCAGAACACTGGAAAATTTGTTCTTTGGTTCCATCTAGAATTGAAAGGTCAGGGATATGATGCTGCAAAAACTGGTGTTGCTA
>JAUVOS010000163.1 GCA_030599055.1 Lutibacter sp. | reverse complement strand
TTATAATAATACTCGCCTGTACCCGATACGGGAACGCCATCTACAAAGTTGGCGGGTTGTCCACCTATTCCACCCATGGTCGCTTCAAAATTCGTTATACCGGCTTGTAGTGCTGCCAATACATTTGCCAAACCCCAACCTCTAGTCGTATGAAAATGTGCAATTTGTTTATTGGGATTTTTAACCGCTTGTAACATTTTTGAATAATATTCAAAAACCCGATCAGGAGACGCAGAGCCGTCATGATCAGCGTGTTCTACATCGTCTGCTCCAATGTCAAACCAACGATTGGTAAACTCTATAGCATCTTTCATATCAGTTGGACCTTCAATAGGGCAGCCCCAAATGGTACTGACGGTTCCGTTTACTTTTATTCCAACATCTTTTGCTTTCTTAATCCACTCCTCACTCATTGCCCAATAATCTTTCAAATTTAAGCCTGAATTTTTATATTGATGGGATTCACTAGTCGATACCATCAACAAAATACGGTCGGGTCCGTAGCCTTCTAACTTTGCATCAATAGCCCGTTGGATAGCACGTTCTCTAATAGTTACCGCTGTTAATACTACATCATCTAGTTTGTTTTTTACTTTTTTACTAGCACGTATTTTTTTAAAAACCTCATCAGCATCCATAAACTGAGGCATCCCTTTAGGATTTCCGAAATTGGAAACTTCCAAATGTTTAAAACCTGCCAATATCAACTCTTCTAACATCCAAACTTTTGCATCAGTGGCAATAAATTGTTCTTCATGTTGAAATCCATCTCTTACAGTAATATCACCAATAACTACCTTTTTAGGATACTTCATTTTTTATATTATTAAATTGAAAACAAATATAGGAAAAAGTTTAATGTTAAGGTGTTGCAATGTTGAAGTGTTGAAGTGTTGAAGTGTTGAAGTGTTGAAGTGTTGAAGTGTTGAAGTGTTGAAGTGTTGAAGTGTTGAAGTGTTGAAATGTTGAAGTGTTGAAATGTTTATACGTTTATTGATTCATTTACAACTAAGCATATAGCGTAAAGCGTAAAGCGTAAAGCGTATAGCATAAAGCGTAAAGCATATAGCGTAAAGCATATAACGTATAGCATAAATTTTCATACTTTTGCTTTATGACAGATTTTTCTTTAATAGCAAGTGTAACGCTTATTCATTTATTAGCAGTTATCAGTCCGGGACCTGATTTTTTTATGGCTATAAAGAATTCACTAACTTATTCACGTAAAACAGGTATTTTTACTGCACTAGGTTTTGGTTTGGGTATTGCCGTCCATATTTTTTATAGTTTGGCTGGTTTAGCTTTGATTATTTCAAAATCTATCGTTATTTTTAATGTCATAAAATACTTAGGTGTTGCTTATTTACTATACCTCGGCGTTAAATCACTTATTAGCTCTTCTTCTGATATTAAGATTGAAAATCAAGTTCATATTAAAGACATTTCACCTTTTAAAGCGATTGGTCAAGGTTTTTTAACCAATGTTTTAAATCCGAAGGCTACCCTGTTTTTCTTGAGTTTATTCACATTGATAATCAGTCCTCAAACTTCTACTACTACGCTAATTATCATTAGTTTTATACTCATTATTAACACAGCACTTTGGTTTAGTTTGGTCGCAATTTTTCTAACTCAAAAACGAATGCGTGTCCTATATAACCGTTATCAAAAATATCTCAACAAACTATTTGGTGGCGTATTAATTGCTTTGGGTCTAAAGATTGCTTTCGATTGAGTGCGACACTAGTTATTTTTAAGTATCAAATTTAAATTTCAACCTTTCCAAACTCTCTTCAGAACCTACCAATGTTATGATATCACCTATACGTAAACGTGTATATCCATGAGAAAAGAATGTTTTTCCTTTTCTTTTGATTGATAAAACCAAAACATCGGGTGGAAAACGTAAATCTCGAAGTCGTAAACCATGTAAATCTCTATTCCTAATCTCAAGATCCATAGTGTCTTGTCCTTTATCCATTCCCAACAATAGGGAAGCAGCATTGGGCGAACGCACAAAGTGATCTAGCAAACCAACAATAGCAGTTGCAGGTTCAATAATTAATGAGCCTAATTTGTGGAATTTATCAAAATTGTCTCTGTTGTTAAGACGTACAATTACCGTCATAGTACCAATATTTTCGTAAATCTGTTCTGCTAATTTGTAATTCTGATCATCTGAGAGCAATAAAACTATCGCTTCAGTTTTTTCTAATTGTAGTTGTCTTAAACTATTCATAGTTAAATCATCAATGCTTATAATAGTCGCATCCGTTATTTCTGAATGGTCTTTTCCGTCATTTACAACGATACGCGTTTCCCAATTATGCCTTTCCAATTGTTTTGATAAAGCGATAGATTGATTTTCAATTCCAAAAATAACCGCATCTCTTGTTCCATCAAATTCTTGAATGCTCGCTTTGGTATGTGTTTCTTTAACTCTTAGCAAAGCCCATTTAAACAAAGGTGGACCGATCAATTGATTGAGAACTATTATTGCAATAATAATCGTCTCAAACTGATGTCCCCAATCAGGAAATTCATGAGCCACAATCGTTGCCAAACCCAAAGCGACTCCTGCTTGCGTTAAATAAGGCATCCATGCAATAAATCGGTATTCCTTAGGATCTTTTGCCGCATATACACCAAATATTCCACCAAAAAACATAGTAATCACTCGTAAGAAAAATAAGATTATGGCTATCCAAAAAACACTCATCAATACTTGAACAGACAAAGAAGCTCCTGCTAGTGTAAAGAAAATGATATATATAAAAGGGCTTATTTTTTTCAATAATTCTGAAAATTCAATGCGATGTTTGCTGTAATTTGTAATAACAAAAGCACCAATTATACTTATTAATAAAGGTTCTAATACAAATTCATAATGCAAATACTCCGAGGATTTAACTTTGACAAAATGAGAAAAAACATAAACACTATATCCTATAACTACTACCAAAACTTCCTTAGGAAAAGAAGGTAACTTTAGGTTAAACGGAATCTGTAATACTTTTCCTAAAATATAGCCTAAGCCAAAAGATGCTAAAAGTTCTAGAGAGAGAATGAATAAGAAAGAAATATTGATTGCTTCGCCACTTATAAATGCTTTTGCCAGGGAAATTGAAATAGCAAAAAGAATAATTACCAATACGTCCTTTACAACCGTAACGCCCATAACGGTTTTTGTAAAAGGGCCATTGGCTCGCATTTCATTAATAACAGCAATAGCAGAAGAAGGAGATCGTGCAACGAAAATCGTTCCAAATAATATGGCAATAGCAATTTTTGATTTTTCCGGTAAGTTTTCCATAAATGGAATGTAATCGGCGATATAATATATTGTAATAGAAGTTAAAACAAAAGTAATAATCAGTTGCCCAATGGTCATCCATTTTATACTGTTGATTCTACTTCTTAATTCGTTTAGATACAACTCAGATCCTGCTGCAAATGCAATCATCGACAAAGCTATTTCATTTAAAAAATTCAACTTTTCGACGGCTTCAAGAGGCACAAAATTTAATACAGACGAGCCTGCGACAATACCTGTAATTATCAAACCCGTTATTAGGGGAAATTTGATTTTTTGGAAAACTTTTGCTATTTCATTTGCGGAAATAGCAACAAGAAAAAAACCAATCAAAAATATAAGTACAGTAGTAGTTAGCATAATTAGATTTTGAGTTTAAAAGAAACCCAATATATTTAGGCTAATATAATTATAAATACCGAACTAAATAATTTATAAAAAAAAAGACTCCGAAAGCATATCACTTTCGAAGTCTTTAGATAAAATATTATTTAACAAGACAATAAGAAAATACCCTACGTCTTTAGTTTCTTTTTTTTTGCTGCAGGGAAAAGCACATTATTTAAAATTAATCTATAACCCGGTGAAGTTGGGTGTAGTTCTAGTTCCGTTTTTGGATCTCCCACCCTATGCGTGTAATCTTCAGGGTCATGCCCGCCATAGAAAGTCCACATTCCTTTGCCTTTTATACCGTGGATATAACGGGCTTCTCCATTGGTTTTATTCTCACCCATTATCAATACATTTTCTTTAATAGTATTGGAATCAAAGGAAGTCGTTTGTCCCATAAAACCTTTTATCATCATCGTATGGTTTTGACATAACATGGTTGGAATGGGATCCCATTTTGCAGAATAATTCATCAGCGTAAAATAGTCAGAAGTGCGAATAATCTTTCGTTTACGAGTCATATCAATAGACGAGAACTCATACACCATTGGACTCCGTTCTAGTTTAAAATCTTTAAACGCAAAAGTTTTTCTATAATTAATCTTATCTTGATAATTAGCCTCACTTGGGTCTCCATCAAACATGGTTTCACAAATATCAACTCCTTCTGCTGCTAGGGCAATATCAAAACTATCAGTCGCAGAACACATCGCAAACATAAAACCACCACCAATAACATAATCTCTGATTTTTTTTGCTACTTCTAATTTTTCTTGAGATACTTTATCGTAACCCAACTTATTCGCTAAAGTTTCTGCTTCTTTTTTTCCATTTATATACCATGGAAATGTTCTGTAAGCTGCATAGAATTTACCATATTGACCCGTAAAATCCTCGTGGTGTAAATGCAACCATTCATAGAGCAGTAACTTATCTGCTAACACCTCTTCATCGTAAACAACATCATACGGAATTTCAGCATAATTTAAAACCATCGTCACGGCATCGTCCCAAGGTTTTTTTTCTTTTGGAGAATAAACGGCAATTCTAGGTGCTTTTTCTAGCAATACTGCCTCCATATTTTGCGAAGGGCTACTTATATACTCCAATATTTGTACTGCTTTAGTATCTGAAATTACTTCAAAAGTAACACCCCTTATTTGACATTCTTTACGAGTAGCTTCATCGTCTTCCAGCAAAAAGGAACCTCCTTCATAATTGAGTAACCATTTTACTTTGTGCCCACGTTCTAATGACCAATACGTAATACCATAGGCTTTTAGATGTTGTTTTTGTGTAACATCATCCATTGGAATAAGAATAAAACTAGCTATAGATTTAAGCGTTCCGAAAAGTAAAATTGCTATGAATATAAGTTTCTTCATTATACAAGAAGGCAAATGTAATAAATTTGGGCAACTTATTAAAGAATAGGCTAATCTCAAAAATTATTATTATCTGATAAATGATATAAGACCGCTTACTTCGACTCCGCTCAATACAAGTCGCTCATAGATAAAAGATAAAAGACTGTCTAGCTATTAGTTAGATAATCTCCCTGTTGTATCATATTTTCTTTTGTATAATGCAATCAATTTGAGAATTAGTAGTATTAATTCAATAGTATGCTGTTCCATTAATTAATGCATTCAATCCCTTTAATTATGGAACAAAGGGAGTTTTTACATTATTTTACTCGGACACTAGCATTCTAAAATCTAAATGATTTACTTCTACCCTTGGGCAAGGTGTTAAATAGGAATTCCTTTATTGTTTATTCACACTAATCTGTCAAAGGCGAAGTAAGAAATGGACAGAAAATTAAAGTCTTTTTAGGTATCGCCCCGCGATTAAAAAGGGACATCACCTTCATCAAAAGCTTCTGAAGGATCCGTATTTTTTGCACTCTCCGGTATAATATTCTCGTTGTTCATACTCGAAGTAAATGAGGTTGTAAAACTTTCCTCAAGGTCAGAAAATTCTGCTAAATGCCCTGTAAATTTTAATCTAATATTATCTAAACCACCGTTACGATGTTTTGCAAATATAAATTCTGCTTGTCCACCACAAGGTGTCCTTTCTTCATCATCCCAATCGACTAAACCATAATATTCCGGTCTATAAATAAAAGACACAATATCAGCATCTTGTTCAATGGCACCTGACTCACGTAAATCAGAAAGCAAGGGTCGTTTAAGACCTCCACGGGTTTCAACGGCACGAGATAACTGAGATAAAGTAATCACGGGTACACTAAGTTCTTTTGCCAAGGCTTTTAAATTACGTGATATGGT
>JAUVOS010000001.1 GCA_030599055.1 Lutibacter sp. | reverse complement strand
TTCTTTCCGCAAATGAAACCAGAAAAGAAAGCAGTTGCCATGACAGAAGAGGAAAAAGCAGTTTTTAATCTTTTAAAATCAAATTCGCCAATTGCTTTAATTGATTTGAAATCACAATCAGGATTGAGTAACAAAAAATGGGATAAAGCCATTAAAGGCTTGACTAAAAACAATTTGGTTAAGGTTGAAAAAACAGAAAATAGTTTGCTTGTTAAACTAGTAGAATAATTAAAATGTCCCCCTGAGCGCAGTCGAAGGATATATATTATAAAAGGAATTACTTTATCGTAGTTCCTTTTTTTACACCTTTTTGTTCGTATATTGTAGCAGATAACCACAATGTTTGCGTCACGAAATCGTCACTTTGTAAAAAATTCAATTTAGAAAATTTTAATCACTACATAGATGATTGTTGACTAATTATTAAAAGCAAAATGATTATAATCATTGTTTTTGATGACCATCGACATTGAATTCTCACATTTCTTATCGTAAATTGCGTTCATTAATTTGATGTTTAATATAAAAGATTTTTCTTTTATAAGGACTATAAATAATTGCTTATTGAGTGTTGTGTTTTTGTTTATTTTACTAATTACTAAATCAAAAATTATGAAAAAAAATGTGTCAATTACTATTTTATTGTTTTTTATCTCATTCCATTTAATTTCACAAAGTTTATCACCTTCTGTTTTATCTGTTCAGGAAGGTTTTTATCAAATTAATGGGATAGTTATTGAATGGACATTGGGAGAATATCTTACAGAAACAGTTACTCCCGGCGACAAAATATTTACACAGGGTTTTCACCAGCCATTCTTAAAAATTGTGAATTATGATGAAGAAGATCAAGCATCATTGGTCAATATTGCAATTTTTCCAAACCCTGTGTATTCTATATTAAATATTCAAATACACAAAGATTTTAATTATCCGGGAGAGATCAATTTATTTGATAGTGCCGGAAATTTTTTAAAATTTATTAGTGTATTCGAAAACGAACAAAATATTCCTTTTGACATGACCTATTTGGCATCTGGAATTTATCTGTTGAGTATCTCAGACTCTTTAGGTACAAATGTAGCAACCTACAGAATTATAAAAAACTAATTATATTTTAATTAACAAAACTTAACTATTATGAAAAAAATACTTTTTAGCATTATAATATCATTGTTAATGATACTTTCCTTTAATGCGCAAACAACACCGCAAGGGATGAAATATCAGGCGGTAGCAAGAGATCTTTCGGGTGAAATAATTGCAAATCAACCTATTTCACTAAAAATTAAACTTCAAAGTGAATTAAATTCACCTACAATTTACTTTACTGAAATACACAATGTCACGACTAATCAATTTGGTTTATTTTCGTTGATAGTTGGACAAGGAAACATAGAAAAAGGCGTCTTTAATGAGATACCTTGGGAAACAAGAAATATTTGGATAGATATTGCCATGAAAACCGATGAAGAAAACGATTATACTTCTGTTAGCATTAGCAAATTACTCACGGTTCCTTATGCTTTTCATGCTGCAACAGCATCTAAAATAAGTGCCGGAAATGAGATTAAAGGGGGTGGTGGAGTTCCATCTCAAAACTGGTCACTTTTCGGTAATTCAAAATCTGATCCTGAAAAAGACAAACTGGGTACAACAGATGATGCAGACCTTGTATTGGTAACTAATGATGAAGAGAGAATGCGTATCTTTAGTAATGGAGATATTAATATGAAGAAGAGTTTAAGCATTGATGAAAACCTAACGGTTGCAAAAAATGTTTATTTGAATACTGTAGAGGGAGAAACTATAAATAATGGGCCTTTCACTGTAGAAAATCAAAGCCTTACTTTGCTTACCGGAGATCTTCATGTAAATGGTTTTAGTCAATTTGACTCAAATATCAATATTGATGCAAGTACTGTAACAGATATGTTAGTGGTAACTGATGAAGTGTCACCAGATCCAATTCCGCGATTTGGGAGTTTAGCAGATGTAAGGGGTCTTTTTGTTGCCGATAGCATTGCTATAAGGGGTGGAGTTGATATTGGAGGGAATTTAAAAGTACATGGTGATTCCGTTGTGGTTGATCATCATTTAGTAGTAGGAGGAATGTCAAAATTTAGAGGTCAGGTTACTATTAATGCAAACGTTACTGGAGGAGAAGCTGATTATGATGCTTATCCTTTAAGAGTTGAAGGTAGTGATCAGGGAATTGCGATAAAAGTAAATCAAGGTACACCAAGCAATAGCAATAATTTTGTTACTTTTTTTGATAATAATAATACTGTTAGAGGTAGGATTGAAGGAGAGACCAGTGGCGAATTAGCTACAAACCCAGAATATATATTTGATCAGGTAATTTTTGCATCAGATTTTTTAATTAATAGTGGTTCATTGATAGCAGCTACCGCAGAACTTGTTCAGGCTGGTGTGGATCAAGTAGCAGCAGATGTATCTATTACTACATGTGTAGGTGCTGGTGTAGGTATTGGGGGAGTAGCTGTAGCAGTTGAGTGCTTGCCTATTGCTTCATTAATTGGAGCATCAATTACCGATATAATTTGCAAACTTGCCAATGAAGTTATTGCAATTGCTAATGAGGCAGAGGCTATTGCAAATCCTATTGCATATAATGTTTTTAAATTTACCCAAATAGGAGTAACGTATCAATCTGGAGCAGGTGATTATGCCGAATGGCTGCCAAAAGACAATTTATCAGATAAATTTTATCCTGGTGATTTAGTAGCTGTTAAAGCAGGGAAAATTAGCCATAATACAGTGAACGCTGAAAATATTATGGTTGTTTCCAGTAACCCAATCGTGTTGGGAAATATGCCGGAAGAAGAATTGAAGGCAACCTATGAAAAAGTTGCTTTTATGGGCCAGGTGCCTGTAAAGGTACGTGGAATTGTAAAAGAAGGCGATTATATTTTGCCAAGTGGTAATAACGACGGATTTGGAATTGCAAAAAGCCCGGAAAGTTTAGTTGCTGCTGATTATCAAAAGATAGTTGGAATAGCTTGGTCATCCTCAAACTCGACTCAATTAAACTATGTAAATGTTGCTGTTGGCATCAATGCAAATGATGTAACAAGGTTAGTTGTAAAACAAGCAAATGAAATTGATGAATTAAAGACCAGATTGAATAAAATAGATATTTTATTAGCAAAAATGGATGTTGATAAAGTAAAAGCTGTTCAAACAGATATTCAAAAAATTGATAACACAGAAGATGGTGTAAACGAAAGTGAACCGCGTACAGTTACCTATCGTAAAATAAAAATAGAGCAAATTGAAGAAGGCATCATTTCTGCAAAAAAACAATTGAGCAATTCTGATGTGGATATTGACAATCATCCATTCTTTAAGAAATTAGAATCGGATCCTGATTATAAAATGAAATTAATAAATAGAATTTTAGGAGCTAATGAAAATGAAATTAATAGGAGAGCCGAAATTGATAGAAAAGAGGGGCTTAATGTGCTTATTGAATAACCAGCTTCTCATTTGAATTTTAATGAATATTTAAGTAGCAAAAATTTGTTTCATTAATTTCTATGCGCTGTTAATTGCAATTGGGTAGTTAACAGCGCATTTATTTTTTATAATCCTTATGAACAGCATGCTATGTGTTTTTTGAAAATCATGCTATTTACAAATGCCAATAGGATTAAAGTATTTATTAATGTTATCGCCACATTCTTTTTTAGGTGTCATTAAAACTTTGTAAAATTGGATTAATTATCAATATGTTTAAAGGTGGATGACCAAAAAAATGGCGATATTAAACCGAACTTCAGATGGAAAGATCTATGTGGTATCTTAAAATCTAATTTTCCAATAGCCTTAAACGATCTAAAATCGCAATCAGGATTGAGTAATAAAAAGTGGGATAAAGCCATTAAAGTCTTGACTAAAAACAATTTGGCTAAGGTTGAAAAAACAGAAAATAGTATGCTTGTTAAACTAGTGTAAATTACATACTATATAGATTTTTTCTATAGATAAATAAAAAGGAGTTATACGATTTTGGTATAACTCCTTTTTTATAGTTCTATATTTAGAAAGTGAAATAGTTCACTAACTAAAAATAATATATTATGTCATTTACATTACCAAATCTACCGTATGCCTATGATGCTCTAGAGCCTCATTTTGATGCGATGACTATGGAAATTCACCATAGCAAACACCACGCCGGTTATACGAACAACTTAAATAATGCTACCGCAGGAAAACCCGAAAACGATTTACCTATAGAGGAGATTCTTAAAAATATGTCGAAATACAGCACTGCTGTTAGAAACAATGGCGGCGGATTTTACAATCACTCATTGTTTTGGTCTATTCTATCGCCAAATGGCGGTGGCAAACCAAGTGGTGGCTTATCAGCGGCTATTGATGCTACTTTTGGCTCGTTTGAAGCACTTCAAGAAGAATTTAACAAAGCAGCTGCTACTCGTTTTGGAAGTGGTTGGGCTTGGCTTTGTGTTGAAAATGGAAAACTAAGCGTTTGTAGCACACCAAATCAAGATAATCCCTTGATGGATGATGCCGGTTGTTCAGGAACACCAATTTTAGGATTGGATGTTTGGGAACATGCATATTACTTAAAATTTCAAAACCGTCGTCCAGATTATATAAACACTTTTTGGAATATCATTAATTGGGATGAAGTTAGCAGACGTTACCATGAATTATTTTAATTCAATCTAAAAACTCGCTAACTAGAAAACCCGTTTCAGAGATGAAACGGGTTTTTGATTTATAAATTAAGAGTCAAGCCGTCTAAGAGTCTAACATCTAAGAGTCTAACCGTCTAAGATTACATCATTCCTGGCATTCCGCCGCCCATTGGAGGCATTGCAGGAGCATCTTCTTTTATATTTACCAAAGCACATTCGGTTGTTAAGATCATTCCGGCTACAGAAGCAGCATTTTCCAAAGCTATTCTAGTTACTTTAGTAGGATCAATAATTCCTGCCTCAAACATTTGAACATATTCATCTGTTTTGGCATTGTACCCGAAATCTTTTTTGGCTTCGGCTACTTTAGCCACAACTACCGAACCTTCTTTCCCTGCATTTTCTACTATTTGTCGTAAAGGTTCTTCAATTGCACGTACAATAATTTGAATACCGGTACTTTCGTCGTTATTCTCTGTTTTGATTTTGGCAAGTGCATCTTTCGCACGGATTAGTCCAATGCCACCACCTGCAATAATTCCTTCTTCAACAGCAGCACGAGTTGCGTGCAAGGCATCGTCCACTCTGTCTTTCTTTTCTTTCATTTCTACTTCACTTGCGGCGCCAACATATAAAACGGCAACACCACCTGCGAGTTTTGCTAATCTTTCTTGTAATTTTTCTTTATCGTATTCTGAAGTAGTATTTTCTGCTTGTGCTTTTATTTGTGCAACACGCGCGTTGATAGCCGCTTTTTTACCAGCGCCATTAACGATTATTGTGTTGTCTTTATCAATGGTAACTCGTTCAGCAGTTCCTAACATATCTAAAGTTGTTGCTTCTAAAGTTACACCAGTTTCATCAGAAATCATGGTGCCATCAGTAAGGATCGCAATATCTTCTAACATGGCTTTTCGTCTGTCACCAAAACCAGGAGCTTTTACAGCTGCAATTTTTAAAGCACCACGCAATTTGTTCATTACTAAAGTTGCAAGAGCTTCTCCTTCTACATCTTCGGCAATTATTAATAAGGGTTTGCCACTTTGAGCTACTGGCTCTAAAATAGGTAACAAATCTTTTAAGGCACTAATTTTTTTATCGAAAAATAAAATATGTGGATTTTCTAAATCAACCAACATTTTATCAGAATTTGTTACGAAATAAGGCGATAAATAACCTCTATCAAACTGCATTCCTTCTACAATCTCTACATAAGTTTCTGTTCCTTTAGCTTCTTCTACTGTGATTACACCTTCTTTTCCAACTTTACCAAAAGCTTCTGCAATCAATTTACCAATACTTTGGTCGTTGTTGGCAGAAATTGCCGCCACTTGTTGAATCTCTTCTGATTTATTTCCAACCACTCTGGATTGCTTTTGTAAATCTTTTACAATGGCTGTAACTGCTTTGTCAATACCACGTTTTAAATCCATGGGATTAGCGCCAGCGGCAACGTTTTTTAATCCTTCTTTGACGATAGCTTGTGCCAAAACGGTAGCTGTTGTAGTTCCATCACCGGCTAAATCACTGGTTTTTGAAGCAACTTCTTTTACCATTTGTGCACCCATGTTTTCCATAGGATCTTCTAATTCAATTTCTTTTGCCACACTTACACCATCTTTCGTAATAGAAGGACTACCAAAAGATTTGTCAATAACTACGTTGCGTCCTTTTGGACCTAAAGTTACTTTTACTGCATCAGCTAACGCGTCAACACCTCTTTTGAGTCCGTCACGAGCTTCAATATCAAATTTTATATTTTTTGCCATTTTGTTTAAATTTTAAATTGTTAATGAATTACAAAGTTGCTAAAATTTCACTTTCACGTAAAATTAAATAGTCTTTTCCTTCAATGTTTAATTCAGTTCCCGCATATTTTGCATACAATACGGCATCACCTTTTTTAACTGTCATGGGTTGGTCTTTAGTACCTTTTCCAACAGCAATTACAATCCCTTTTTGTGGTTTTTCTTTTGCAGAATCTGGGATAATGATACCTGATGCTGTGGTAGTTTCTGCCTCTATAGGCTCTATTAGCACTCTATCTGCTAAAGGTTTTATGTTTATACTCATAATTGAATGATTTTAGTTAAACTGATTAGTCAATAGGACTTTCTTTTTCCAAAAGTATGCCAATCAAAAAAAAATGCCAACCTGTCATTGGGTTGGCATTATTCTATATAAATCTCAATTGATTAGTCTGTCTTTTCTGAGTTTTCAGCAGGTTCTGCTGGTGTGTCAGGAATTGTTTCAGGTACTTCTTCAATTAACTCACGGTTATCTAAAGTTTCTTTTAAACCTGATTTAGAGTCTGAGTTTCCGGGTTTAAGAGTGAAGTTAGTAAGTAAAATAAGTGCAATCATCACTGCGGCCAAAGTCCATGTGCTTTTATCTAAAAATGTGTTTGTACTTTGTACGCCACCCATAGAGGCACCACCACCGCCAAAAGTTGATGACAGTCCGCCACCTTTAGGATTTTGTACCATAATAAGAAGTATTAATAGTAAAGCGATGACAATAATTATTGTAATAAGTAGAGTGTTCATTTTATAATCGGTATTTTGTTATCAGTTTGTTGTCTATTCTTGTTTTAAATTTTCAAGCATTTTTATTTGGTCTGCAAAGAAACTACTTTTTTCTGGAAATTTCAAACTTAATACTTCATAAGCTTTAATTGCACTGTTATATTTTTTTTGATTCGTGTAAACACGAGCTAAAGTTTCAGTCATGACTACATCACTTTCTATTTCTTCTACTTGATTAAAATTCACTGTAAATCCTGCTAATTTACTAGGTTTTATTTTTGGATTAGTATAGATGAATTCATCAATTAGCGCTCTATTTTTGTCTCTTAAAACTATCTCTTTAGAAGTGCGGTCTATTGGCGTTAATGAAGAAAGTTGTAACCATTCATTAAAAGAAAAGGTATCATCTTTGTTAAAATGGATGGGTTTGCCCTTATCTAAGTCAACAGAAATTGCAGTTTCCTCTGATTGTGATACTACGGGTTTTGACTTGCTAAACTCCTCTTGAATCAATTCAAATCTAATTCTCTGAGCATTTGAGTCTGAGCTGTCAATAACTGGAGAAGTTTCTACGTTATCTACAGGTTGAACGGCTTCTTTTGAATCCATTTCAAAGCTTAAGCCATCAGATTTTGAATAGTTAGAATATTGAGTATCTTGAATTTTGCCTTTCTTTTCTTTTTCTTTTAAAATTTTTAATTCTTCTTTTTGTGTGTTTAAGGCTACTTCTTTTTGTAATGTTTCGATGCTGGTTTCGTCAATATATTCAACATTTCGGGCATCTATTTCGAAAGACAGCTCTTTTGATTTCTTGTTTTCTAATAAGTTGTTTTCCTTATTTAAGTTCTCAATAACTGTTTTATCTATGGACTCAATTTTTTCAATAATCTTTGATTCTTGATTTTTAGAAAAAGAATCGTGAAAAGTGTCAGAAGTTATAAAATGAAATAAAACACTACGATTAGTGGTGTGGATTGCAGTTGTTTTAAGACTGTTGTTATATCGAAAACTATTTTGATTTTTAAGACCTTTTAAGTAAAGCACTCTTGCTGCTTGAAAATAGGGAAAGCTATGAATTACATTTTCTATATCAAGAATCTGTTCACTTTGTAATTGTGCGGGTACTTTTAATATTTTTAAAAAATCTTTTGTATTCATTTTGTACAAGTAGCAAAATATGCTACAAAATTAGTATAATTTACCATTTCGCCACTGAAGCGTTAAATATATCTTGTGTTATCCTTTCAAATATTTCATCAAAAGCATCATCAAGTGTATTTCCAACTAATTGTTCATTGGCTCCATAATCGTAAAAATGAGAAAAAGATTTTTCAAAATCGTCCTCTTCATTTAGCATGTTATAAAAATGCACTTTTACTTTTATCGTCAAACGGTTTAATGCTGCTGTTTGTTCAGCTGTTGATGCGGTGGGTAAGATTGTATAATCTGTTATTTCACCTTCAAACTGTAATTCTCCATCTGATTTAACTAACGTGAGATTAGATTGCTGTAAGAATAAATCTTGTAAGGCAATTGTAAATTTTTGACTCAAAGACGGCTCGACTAAGGCAGCATTATTAGGAAAATAGTTTATTTGTATGGTTTTAGCATCAATCTTAGCTCCGGTAAAAGAATAGATGCCACAACTTGCTAGCGTTAGCGCTATGATTGTTAGAAGGATGTATCTTTTTGCTATCATGTTTATTGTTTTTTGTGCTTTATGCTTTATGCTTTATGCTCAATGCTCAATGCTCAATGCTCAATGCTTCTATTACAAATCATATTGTTTTATCTTCCGATACAATGTTCTTTCGGAAATGCCCAACTCTTTAGCCGCGAGTTTTCGTTTACCGTGATTTTTCTCTAATGATTTTTTAATCATCATTATTTCTTGATCTTGTATGGTTAATTGTTCTTCTTCAATAATTTCTTCATATAAATCAACTTCTTCTTCTGTTTTTTTGGAAAGGTCTATAAAGGCTTCTTCTTTTTCCTTGGGTTTTTCATTATAAATGCTAGGTAGTGTTGTTGTATTTGAGGTTTTTTTTCCCGTTAAAAGATTCATTGTCACTTGTTTTATTTCGTCAATTTCTTTTCGTAACTCTAGAATGATATTATACATCATCTCACGTTCAGCTTTATAATCAAATTCTGCAGATTGCCCACTTATAATGCGAGGTAATTGGCTATTATAATGTGGTAAGTACTCTTTTAATGTACTTGAATTTATAGAGCGTTCTGTTTCAATTACAGAAAGCTGCTCTGCAATATTTCGCAATTGACGAATATTACCGGGATAGGAATATCTGGTTAGCAATTGAACGGCATCTTCTGTTAAGCGAATAGTTGGCATATGGTATTTCTCTGCAAAATCAGAAGCAAATTTTCTAAAAAGCAAGTGAATATCATCTTTACGACTTCTTAGCGATGGAATATTTATTTCAATAGTACTCAAACGGTAAAATAAATCTTCTCGAAACTTCCCCTTGGCAATAGCCTTTTCCATATTCAAATTGGTAGCTGCTACGACACGGATGTCAGTTTTTTGAACGCTTGAAGAACCTACTTTTAGGAATTCGCCATTTTCTAATACACGTAATAAACGTACTTGAGTTGTAAGAGGTAGTTCGCCAACTTCATCTAAAAAAATGGTGCCTCCATCGGCTACTTCAAAATAACCTTTACGTGTGCTAGTTGCCCCTGTAAAAGAGCCTTTTTCATGTCCGAATAATTCACTATCTATGGTTCCTTCCGGAATAGCACCACAGTTTACAGCAATGTATTTTGCGTGTTTACGATGTGATAAGGAATGTATAATTTTAGGAATACTTTCTTTACCAACTCCACTTTCACCCGTTACTAAAACTGAAATATCTGTTGGAGCTACTCGAATCGCTTTTTCAATGGCACGATTTAAAGTAGTGTCATTTCCTATGATGCCAAACCTTTGTTTAATACTTTGGATATTCATTATTCTTGTTTTTGATTCTCTATTTCTCTACTCTCTATTCTCAATTTTTGTTGGTTTGAATCGAGTCATGCTGTCCCGATCGCTATCGGGAGTTTCAGCATATTTTAAAAACTAGCCGACCCTCTTTCCAATTAACGTAGCCGAAGTACAATTAGTAACTTCTACCATTACAAAATTACCTACTTTTTCATTTTCTGATTTTGGAAAAATGACCATTGCATTTTGTGAATTACGCCCTTTCCAATGTGCATCTGATTTTTTGGAATTTCCTTCAATAAGTACTTCCACTTCCTTACCAATAAATTGTTGCATTCGATACAGTCCGTGTTTTTGTTGCAATTGAATTATTTCTGTAAGTCTTCGTTTTTTTATCTCTATAGGAATATCATCTTCCATATTTTTATTTGCAGGTGTTTCAGGGCGGTCTGAATAGGCAAACATAAAGCCAAAATTGTACTTTACATATTCCATCAAACTTAAGGTTTCCTCGTGTTCGGCTTCTGTTTCTCCACAAAATCCAGCAATCATATCATGTGAAATAGCACATTCGGGAAGAATGTTTCTGATGTTATTTATCAACTCAATATATTCTTTTCGTGTGTGTTTTCTATTCATACGTTTTAAAACCGAAGTACTTCCACTTTGTATAGGCAGATGAATATACTTACAAATATTTGTGTGTTTTGACATGGTGCGAATCACATTCAAATTCATATCTTGAGGATTGGAAGTAGAAAACCGAATTCGCATATCGGGAAATGTTTTAGCACATTTGTCGAGTAATAGGGCAAAATCGACAGCATTTTTTTGAGCTTCTTTAGATGCTTTATTAAAATCTTTTTTAAGACCACCGCCAAACCAAAGATAGCTATCTACATTTTGGCCCAAAAGTGTTATTTCTTTAAAGTTTCTGTCTTTTAAATTTTTAATTTCTTTAAAAATACTCTTAGGATCTCGACTACGTTCTCTACCTCGTGTTTTTGGAACCACGCAGAAAGTACACATATTATCACAGCCTCGTGTTATGGATACAAAAGCCGATACACCATTCGAATTCAATCGTACGGGAGCAATATCAGCATAGGTTTCCTCTTTTGATAAAAGGACATTGACGGCTTCTCTACCATCCTCAATTTCTACAATAAGATTGGGTAAATCACGATAAGCATCTGGTCCTACAACCATATCTACCATTTGTTCTTCTTCCAAAAATTTTTCTTTTAAGCGTTCCGCCATACAACCCAACACACCGATTTTCATTTTTGGATTTATCTTTTTGATGGAATTGTATTTCTCCAAGCGTTTACGAACCGTTTGTTCGGCTTTTTCACGAATGGAACAGGTATTGACCAAAACCAAATCGGCTTCTTCCATTTTCATCGTAGTATTGTAACCTTCTTTTGAAAGAATAGAAGCAACAATCTCACTATCATTCATATTCATCTGACAGCCATAACTCTCTATATAAACCTTTTTACCGTTGAGAACAATTGACTCTGCAATAAGAGCATGCCCTTGATTTTTTTCTAGTATGATTTTTTTATTTGCCATTCAGCCTTTTCAATTATAGTTTTTAGATGGACAAAGATACAATCAATTCTATAAATCTGACAAATTGACAGGGTAAAAATTATGTTAATTAAGGATGAATATTTATAATAATTTTGATATTAAAAAAAACTAGCTACTTTTGTACCCGAAAAATAAATCAGTTCTTTCGGACAACCGATAACTGATAACTGATAACCGTCAACCGATAACCGATAACCGAAAAAATCAAATCTATGTCAAAAAATTTAGTAATCGTCGAGTCTCCCGCCAAAGCTAAAACCATTGAAAATTTTTTAGGAAAGGATTATGTAGTAGCTTCTAGTTTTGGTCATGTTGCCGATTTGCCGGCAAGAGAGTTAGGAGTTGATGTTGAGGGCGATTTTATGCCTAAATACGTAGTATCCGATGATAAAAAAGATGTTATCAGAAAATTAAAAAGCTTAGCAAAAAAGGCAGATACCATTTGGTTAGCAAGTGATGAGGATCGTGAAGGAGAAGCCATAGCTTGGCATTTATTTAAACAATTAAAACTCAATGAAAATAATACAAAACGTATTGTATTTCACGAAATAACTAAGAATGCAATTTTAAAAGCCGTTGAAAATCCGCGTAGTATCAACTACAACTTAGTCAATGCACAGCAAGCGCGACGCGTTTTAGATAGATTAGTTGGGTATGAACTCTCACCTGTCTTATGGAAAAAAGTAAAAACCGGACTCTCAGCTGGTAGGGTACAATCAGTAGCTGTTCGTTTAATTGTAGAGAGAGAAAGAGACATTGAAAGTTTTAAACCGACAGCATCTTACAAAACAGTAGCTGAGTTTTCGAATGAAAGTGGAAAAATATTCAAAGCTAAATTAGCGACTAGTTTTAAAACGCGTGAAGAAGCAGAAGTATTTTTGCAGTCGTGTATAGGTGCAGATTTTAATATCGCTGATTTAAATAAGAAACCGGCAACTAAAACTCCGGCACCACCTTTTACCACATCAACATTACAACAAGAAGCCTCAAGAAAAATGTATTTTCCTGTAGCAAAAACTATGCAAACGGCACAACGTTTATATGAAGCAGGTTTGATAACCTATATGCGTACGGATAGTGTGAACTTGTCAAATGATGCAAAAAATGCTGCGAAAAATACAATCATTGATTTTTATGGAGAAGCCTATAGCAAACCACGAAATTATCGTATTAAATCAAAAGGAGCACAAGAAGCACACGAAGCAATTAGACCTACAAATTTAAGCACAAGTGGTATAACTATTAATAGTGATCAAGACAGATTATATAGTTTAATTTGGAAGCGCACTATTGCTTCTCAAATGAGTGACGCACAACTAGAACGTACGAGTGTAAAAGTTGAAAACAATAAAAATAAATATATTTTTACGGCAAAAGGAGAGGTGATTAAATTTGATGGTTTCCTAAAAGTTTATTTGGAAGGTAAGGATAACGACGATGAAGAGCAAGCAGGGATGTTACCAAAATTAGCTGTTGGTGAAAGTATTTCTCCAAATCATATTTCAACTACAGAACGGTATTCAAAACCACCCTATAGATATTCAGAAGCAGCTTTGGTCAAAAAATTAGAGGAACTCGGTATTGGACGTCCTTCAACCTATGCGCCTACGATTTCTACTATTCAAAAAAGAACCTATGTAGAAAAACCTATCATAGAAGGTGTAAAAAGAGTTTACAACCAAATTACGTTAAAACAAGACACAATTGATCACAAAGAATTAACTGAAATGGTGGGTGCAGATAAAGGAAAATTGGTTCCTACAGATATTGGAAAGGTGGTCAATGATTTTTTGGTTAAAAACTTTGAAAAGGTAATGGACTACGGTTTTACGGCAAGAGCTGAAACTGAATTTGATGAAATTGCTGAAGGGAAAGGGGATTGGACTACTATTATTAAAGATTTTTATAAAGGTTTTCACAGTACAGTTGAGGATGTAACAAAAAATGCTGAACGTGCAAAAGGGGAACGCTTACTAGGTCAAGATCCTGCAACGGGTAAAAACATATATGCACGCTTGGGTCGTTATGGTGCAATGGTGCAAATTGGAGAAGCAACCGATGAAGAAAAACCACGATTTTCTAGCTTACAAGGATCTCAAACAATAAGTAATATTTCATTAGAAGAAGCATTAAATTTGTTTCAATTACCAAAAACACTAGGTGTTTATAAGTCTGTTGACGTAGTTGTTTCAAACGGACGATTTGGTCCTTATGTTAGATACGATAAGCTATTTGTTTCCTTGCCAAAAGGAGCAGATCCAACAAAAGTGTCTATTGAAGAGGCTATCGAACTGATACTCGCCAAACAACAAGCAGATGCTCCAATTGCAGAATACGAAAATATGCCCGTTCAAAAAGGAGTGGGACGTTTTGGCCCTTTCCTTAAATGGAATGGAATGTTTATTAATGTCAGTAGAAAATATGATTTTGATAACTTGACTATTGAGAATATTACTGAAATCATTGAAATAAAAAAACAAAAGGATATCGATAAAATCCTTTTAAATTGGGAAAAGGAAGGTATTAGGGTCGAAAAAGCACGATGGGGACGTTTTAACATTATCAAGGGTAAGATTAAAATTGAACTACCTAAAACAACCCAAGTTGATAAATTGACTATAGAAAAAGTTCAAGAGATAATTGCGAAAAACACCAAAAAGAAAACAACAAGAAAAAGAAAAACGACAAAAAAATAAGATAATAATTTAAATGGTGTTAATTTTTTAAGTAAATTTGCGACTATTACTGAAAGAATAGATTAGTTACCCTCTAATATGTATTTTGATTCTTCTATGGATTGCATAACCGATTTCGTAAATCCCGTCAACGAATCACTTATTGATTTTGTCAACAAACTTCCTAAAGGTAGTTTGGGAAAAAGTATTTCTCTAAACTATTCCCAAAAGAATGATGTTTTTGTTTCTAATTCCATTGTGATAATTGGAGTGTCTGAATATCGTACAGCAGTTAATAACAAGGGAACAGGGCAAGATATTGATAAAATTAGAAGAGCCTTCTACAAATTATTTATTGGTAACTGGAATGCTAAGATTTATGATTTAGGAGATATTAAAAAAGGAGCATCTTTTATAGATACCGAAGTGGCGCTAAGAGAGGTTTTAACTAATTTATTAAAACAAAAACTCTTACCCATAATAATTGGTGGAAGTCAAGCCTTGACATATGCAAGTTATAGAGCTTTTGATGATTTAGAACAAAAAGTAAACTTAACTGTTGTAGATGCTAAATTTGATCTAGGTAGTATTGACAAGAGAATGGATTCACAATCTTATTTAACTAAGATTGTTATGGAAAAACCCAATAACTTATTCAATTTTACAAATATTAGCTACCAGACATTTCTAAACCCACAAGAGGAAATTAATTTAGTTAATAGCCTTTTATTTGATTCCTACAGGTTAGGAGACGTAAAAAATGATATTGAGATAGTTGAACCGGTTTTGCGTGATACAGATGTGTTGAGTATAGATATTGGAGCAGTTAGACGAATGGATGCTCCCGCAAATAACAATGCGATAATAAGTGGTCTGAGAGCAGATGATATATGTAAGATTACGCGTTACGCCGGGCTGAGCGATAAGCTATCTGTATTAGGAATTTATGAATTTAATTCGAGTAAAGACAGCAGTTCTCAAACTTCGCAGCTTATAGCACAAATGCTTTGGTACTATATAGAAGGGGTTAATTATCGCTCTTATGAATTCCCTTTGTCAGACTTACAACATTTTAAAAAATATATGGTATTGATTGATGAAGAAACCTACAATTTTTATAAAAGTGACAACAGTGGGCGATGGTGGATGGAAATTAGTGTAAAAGCTAATAATAAAACTAAAAGAAGAACGTTAATACCCTGTACTTACAATGACTATTTGAGCGCAAATAGACAAGAAGTACCCGAAAGATGGTATACAAATAGGAAGAAATTTGAGTAAATCTGTGCTAATTATTGGATTTAGATTAGATAATCTAAAAAATTTATTTAGGTTTGCACGTTTCGATAAAACGATAAATATTATGAGAAAAGCAGCAATTTTGATTTTGCTAATTTCAATGGCATACAGTTGTGGCTCTAGCGACAAAGGTGAGCTGGTAGGTGTAAGAACTAAGAATAAATGGCATTCTGAGACGCCGTATGGTATGGTCTTAGTGCCTGGAGGGACATTTACTATGGGAAAACAGGATGAAGATGATATTGGAGCTCTAAATACGCCTGCAAGAACAGCAACAGTACGTCCTTATTACATGGATGAAACAGAAATAACCAATAGTGAGTACAAAGAATTTGTTTTTTGGGTAAGAGATTCTATTGTACGAACAAAACTTGCCATTTTAGCAGATGAATTATCCTATGGATCTGAACCGGGT
Source organism: Lutibacter sp. (assembly GCA_030599055.1). Taxonomy (GTDB): domain Bacteria; phylum Bacteroidota; class Bacteroidia; order Flavobacteriales; family Flavobacteriaceae; genus DQTL01. The sequence continues at coordinate 14,612 of JAUVOS010000001.1, read as the reverse complement.
GAAGGTGTATTGCCGGATTACAGATTTAAAGACACTGTTGACGATGGAAGTATCTATATTAGATACATGATGGAAAATTATGGAAGCTTGGGTGATATTAATTCACCGACTATGGGGCGTTTCTTAAACTGGGAAGAAGATTTAATTTGGAATACTGCCGATTTTCCAAGTATGGAATATGCAGAAGTTATGGATACCATGTTTATTGCGTTAGATGAAAGTTTTGATGGGAGAAGAATGTTAGATGTTACAAAATTGAAATACAAATTTTCTTGGTTAGATAGAGAATCTGCAGCTCGTAGAGGGACTACTAGAAAAGAACAAATCAAACATGAAATTGTATCTGTTTATCCTGATACTACCGTTTGGGTAAAAGATTTTGCATATTCATATAATGACCCAATGCACCAAGATTATTTTTGGCACCAAGCATATGCAGATTATCCGGTTGTAGGTGTTACTTGGAATCAGGCAAGAGCTTTTAGCAGTTGGAGAACAAAAAAGAAAAATGATTTTCTGCGTTCACGTAAAAATGTGAGTAGAATACCTCATTTTCGTTTACCTTCTGAAGCTGAGTGGGAGTATGCCGCTCGTGGTGGTCTAGAATATGGAAAGTATCCATGGGGAACTCCTTATACTACAAATGATAGAGGTTGTTTCTTAGCGAACTTTAAACCTGCTCGTGGTGATTATGCAGTTGATGGAGCATTATATACAATGGAAGGAAAATCTTATGATGAAAATGGATATGGTTTGTATAATATGGCAGGAAATGTGTCAGAATGGACGCAAACAGCTTATAACGAAGCATCCTACTATTTAGGATCTACGATGAACCCTAATGTAGAAGATCGTAATAATCATCGTAAAGTAATTCGAGGTGGATCTTGGAAAGATATGGCCTATTTTTTAGAAGTAAGTTCTAGAGATTATGAATATGCTGATACAGCACGCAGTTATGTAGGTTTTAGAACCGTACAAGATTATCTAGGAATCAGTTTAACCGGCAAATAATATATAAAAAATAAAATTTAACCCTTAACCAAAATTAAAATCATTATGGCACAATCAAGAGCAAGTAAGAAATTTTTCCACATGACGTATAGTCTTGGGGCATCAGTTGTAATTTTAGGAGCACTTTTTAAGATACTTCACTGGAAATTAGATTTAGGACCCATAAATTTAACAGGAGGTATGTTACTAGCTATTGGGTTAATTACTGAAGCAATCGTATTTGCAATTTCAGCCTTTGAGAAAGTTGATGAAGATTTAGACTGGTCAAAAGTCTATCCTGAACTATCAGGTGGTGAGAGAGAAAAAAAGAGAGAGGAAAAAAGAAAAGATTTGCAAGAAGCCGAAGAAGCACAAACTATGTTATCTCAGAAACTAGACAGCATGTTAAAAGAGGCAAAGTTAGATGTTGGTTTAATGGCAAGTTTAGGTGAAAGCATTCAAAATTTTAAAGGTGCTGCCGACCAAATTCAACCGGCGGTTGATTCAATATCTGCTACAAATAGATATAGCGAACAATTATCTTTAGCGGCCGCTCAAATGGAGTCATTAAATAGCCTTTACAAAGTGCAGTTAGAAAGTACAAGTAGACAGGCCCATGTTAATGAAGAGATGGCTCAAAATGCAGGAATGCTAAAAGAGCAAATGGAATCTATGGCAAACAAACTTCAAACTCTTAACGGAGTTTATGGTGGTATGTTAAGTGCAATGAATAAAGGATAATTTCCTATGATACCAAACCAATTACTAACCTCTAAAAGTATATAATATGGCAGGCGGAAATTTATCAGCACGGCAAAAGATGATTAACTTAATGTATCTTGTATTTATTGCGATGCTCGCTTTAAATATGAGTAAAAAAGTATTGACATCTTTTGGTTTTATGAAAGAAAGATTGACCGAATCTAACATTAGAGTAGAGGACGCCAATAAAGGAGTTATTGAAAGCTTAGCAAAAAAAGCGGTTGATAGCCCTGAAAGATATAAGGATTCATACACAAAAGCACAATCAATTAAAGAAGAATCGGATAGTTTTTTTAACTTCCTAGATGGAGTCCAAAGCAAGTTGACAGAGAAGATTGATGATCCAACTGACTATGAGTCAATGGACTCTGAAGAAGCTGGAGATGCTTTTTTCTTTGCTAGAGAGAATAAACCATCAAAACAAGGACAAGAGTTTTTGGATAGAATAAAAAACTATAGCACATTGATGTTAAGCAAGTTAGACAATGAAAAGTACACAGAATTAAAAACACAAATTGAAAAAAGGTTTGCAACGGAAGAGCAAACTATTAAAGATGGTAAAAAAATGGTACCTTGGTTAGAGAGTCGTTATAAAGGTTTCCCTTTAGTAACCACACTTACAAATATCGAACAAATTCAAGCAGATATTCGTACAACTGAATCTGATATTTACAATACCTTTTTAGGTACAAAATTAATTGAAGATGCCAGTTTACAAAACTATAAAGGTATTGTTGCCCTAGAAAAAAGTGCCTATTTTTCTGGAGAAACAGTTACCGGTAAAATAGTTATGGGTAAATATGATGCTAGTTTTGTGCCCGATAAGTTTGAATCTAATGTAGGTGGTAAAGTAGAATCAGGACAAGTTAACTTAAACTTTAGAGCTGGTAGACCAGGATCACACCCTATTAAAGGTAAATTTATTTTTAAACAAAAAGATGGAGAAGATATAGAAGTCGATTTTAATAGTGAATATACCGTTATTACTGAGCCGAGTAGTGCCGTAATATCAGCTGATAAAATGAATGTTGTATATCGCGGATTAGATAATCCAATTTCTATTTCTGTCCCTGGAGTAGGTGATTCAAATGTAAAAGCGAGTGCACCTGGTTTGAAAAAAACAGGAAAAGGTAAGTATGTGATGAATCCTTCATCCGGTACTAGCGTTACAATTAATGTTTCTGCAAAATTATCAAGTGGTAAAACTATCAATACACCAATGGAATTTCGTATTATGGATATTCCGGCACCTAGAGGAGCTATACGTAAACAAACGGGTAATGTTCCCATGCCAAAAGCTAGTTTGTCTAAAGCAACTGTCGGTGTAATTTTACCTGATTTTGTATTTGATTTAACATTGAGAACTACTTCGTTTAAAGTCAAAGTTCCGGGTCAAGCTACAGTAATTGTAAATGGAGCAAGAATGTCACCTAAAGCTCAGAGTGCTATTGCCAAAGCAAGACGAGGCGATATGGTTAATATTTTTGATATTAAGTCTTCATTAGTAGGAAGTGCGTCTGGTTACCGAATCAAAAAAGCATCACCTGTAATGGTTGAAATTAAGTAAATAAGTAAATGAAACCAACAGGCTTAGAATAAATAACATAAAAGCACGTTGTTATAGTCTCGAAGGTTACAGCTACAAATAAAAATAATAAAAAGGAACAGATGAATCGTATTAAATTTTTTATACTAAGTATAGTTCTATTTTCGAGTACTTTTATTAGTGCACAAGCTAATTTGTTGAATGCTAAAGTCCCACAAGATATTGGACTAATATCGCTGGAGAAATTGGTCGCTGACAATGATAAACCTTTAGAATATGGTTTTATTGATGATCGAGATATATATTGGTCAAAAGTAGTTTGGGAGTATGTAGATTTAAATGAACGTTTAAATTTACCGTTCTACTATCCTATCGATACAATGCGTATTTCTTCAGACCGTCGTTCTTTATACGATACACTTTTAAGAGGAATTAAACAAGGTCAAATAGAAGAAGTTTACGATGATTCTTATTTTACCTCAAAACTTTCGTATCAAGAAATTCAAGAGAAATTGTTCCGTAGGGATACAATATCTGAGGGAATAGATGTACTCAATGCAGATCCAACAGCAGATATTTCAGAATATATTGATGTTTATAATATTGATTCCGAGCATATAGAAGGCTACAAAATTAAAGGAGTATGGTATATTGATAAACGCCAAGGTGAGTTGAAGTATCGTTTATTAGCAATCGCTCCCGTTGCACAAGATGTACAAACGATTGGTCGTGATGATCTCGGTGATATTGATGAGAAATTAGCAATATTTTGGGTTTTTTACCCTGATGCACGACAAGTTATGCATGATATGAAGGTGTTTAATCCAAAAAATTCAGCCTTCCCGATTTCTTTTGATCATCTCTTAAATGCTCATAGATTCAACGCTTTGATTTACAAAACAGAAAATATCTATGGTGATAGAGAGGTTAAAAATTACGTAAAAGGAAATTCATTATTTCAAGTCTTAGAGTCTCAAAAATTAAAAGAAGAAATAAGAAATAAAGAATTGGATTTATGGAATTATTAATTCCGTTATAATATTTTAAAAAAAGGCTCTCAATTGAGGGTCTTTTTTTATATTTATACATTGAAACTAAGGTTTGTCTTACATGAAAGTTGATTATTTAATAGTAGGTTTTGGACTGGCAGGAATGGCTTTTACAGCAGAATTAGAAAAAGCGAACAAATCATTTGTCGTTATTGATGACAATCCAAATAGAACGACCCGTGTCGTAGGGGGAATGTACAATCCCATAATATTAAAAAGATTTACACCTGCTTGGAAAGCTCATGAAATGTGGCAACTAGCATTGCCGTTTTATAAAGACCTAGAAAAAAAATTCCAACAAAAATATATTTATCCTTTTGAAATACGACGAATTTTACAATCTGTTGAAGAACAAAATAATTGGGTAGTAGCATCTGATAGAGTTGTTATGTCTGAATACATGACTCCCGAGATTATACATGAAAAGATAAAAGGGATCGATGTTGCATTTGGGTTTGGGCAGCTAAAAAACACAGGTAGAATTGCCGGAGAACAACTTTTAGATGACTATAAAAACTTTCTATCAAAGAATGGTTTATTATTACAACAAACATTTCATTACGATGAGTTAGTTGTAGGTATGAATCATATTAAATACCATAATATCGAAGCAAAGAAAGTAGTTTTTAGTGAAGGAGCCTATTTACATCAAAATCCTTACTTTAATTATTTGCCAATGAATGAGGCAAAAGGAGAAATGCTAGTTATTGAAGTCCCGGGTTTGTCCGTTGAACATGCAATAAAATCAAGTGTATTTATGGTCCCTTTTGCAAAACATGTGTTTGTAGTGGGAGCCACTTATAATTGGGAAGATAAATCTTTTGAATCAACTGATGAAGCTCGCGCAGAATTAGAAACTAAATTAAAACGATTTTTAAAGTTACCCTATAAAATTATTGATTACAAAGTGGGAATTCGCCCGACAATAAAAGACAGACGTCCTTTAGTTGGAAAACATCCAAAGTATCCTAATTTAGCAGTTTTAAATGGACTGGGAACTCGTGGAGTAATTATTGCACCTGCTATTGCAAAAGAATTGTTTAATCATATTGAATATGATAAACCAATATTAGATGAAATGAATATCGATAGATTTGAAAAGTTGTTGTAATAGTCAATGGCTATTGGTCAATAGTTAAATAGTATAAATATATAGAAAATGGACATTAGTATCTTTAAAAAGCACAGTCAATTAAAACTTACCAAAGTTAAATTATTCAATTTTTGTACATGGGGTTTACTATTAATCATAACCTTAGTTACATTCTATGGATGTCAAAAGACAAAAAAAACAGAATCTTGGAACAAAAAATATGATTTTATATATGATATTCAACCTATCATTTTTCATTATGATCATGGAATACTTGCAGGAAGTTATCCTAAAAATCAAGAAACTACTGAAGTAAAATTTAATGATGTGTGTAATTATCTAGGACATGTTTGTCTTTGTGGAGCAGGAGGATATAAAATTTCTGAAATAGCAGTAAATTCCTTAAAAAAATCGGAAGAAATTCTTGAGAAAGGCGATTTTATATTAATCAGTAGTAGAGATCATACAATAAGTGATGTAATTTCTTTTGTTTTAGGATGCAGTAGAAGAGATGATTTCGAAAAAAATCAGTATTTCATCAACCCGAATATTGAAGCGCCAAAAAGGGAATATCATTATTATATTGGTTATCCTTCACAAGAAAAAGCAGTTCATATTGTTTATCATAAACATTTACTTATTGGAAACGAATTGATGGATAGATTATGGAAAGTTGAATTGGCTTATGAAGAAAATCCAAATACTATAAGTCAAGATGATATAGAATTATATCAAAATACAATGTTTACTGTAGTAAAAGATGTTTTGTCAGATGAAAACAACAATCTTTTTGATGTTAAATTGATTGATTATGACGAATTCTTGTCAATTCTAAAACCACTAAAACAAAATGAGAAATCACGTTGATTAATAAAGGTTTATTGGTAATGTAGGTTGAAGTGGAAAATTTATAAATTAGAAACATAAAACAAACATTGTAGTAGATTGAAAGTTTGGTGCAAAAAATCCTACATTGCTCATAATCAAGATGTCATTAATGAATCTTAAATTTTATTTTTATATATCCATAACAAAGTGAAAACAGAAATTTTTTAATCCATAAAATGATTGACGTCAATAACTTATCAGTTTCTTTTGCGGGAACTCAAATATTTTCTGGTTTGAGTTTTAAACTTACTTCTGGTAATAGAGTGGGGTTGATTGGGAAAAATGGAGCTGGTAAATCAACACTTCTAAACTTAATTGCCGGAGAGCAAGAGTTTGAAGGCACATTGGCTATTGATAAGAACACCAAAATCGGTTTTTTAAAACAAGATATCGATTTCAATTATGGAAAAACCATCTTGGAAGAAACCTATTTGGCATTTTCTGAAATAACAAGTATCGAAGTCGAACTTGAAAATATCCATAATGAACTTGAAAACAGAAAAGACTTTGAGAGTGAAGCTTATCATGAAGTTTTACATAAACTAGATGACTTATCACATAGATTTGAACTAATAGGAGGATATAATTACAAAGGAGACACAGAACGAATATTAAAAGGTTTAGGTTTTAAATCCGCAGATTTTGATAAGCAAACAGATACGCTGTCGGGAGGATGGAGAATGCGAATAGAATTAGCAAAACTACTTTTACAAAACAATGAAGTTTTATTGTTAGACGAACCGACAAATCACCTAGATTTAGAATCAATTTTATGGTTCGAAAGTTTTTTAAAATCTTATAAGGGAATTGTTTTGGTCGTTTCACATGATAGAATGTTTTTAGATAATGTGACCAATCGAACAATAGAAATATCCTTAGGAAGTATTTATGATTTTAAAAAACCGTATTCACAATATCTTGTTATTCGTAAAGAATTGATTGAAAAGCAATTGCAAGCCCAAAAGAATCAAGAGAAACAAATAAAACACACAGAGCAATTAATAGAAAAGTTTCGCTATAAAGCCAGTAAAGCCGCTTTTGCTCAGTCACTTATTAAAAAATTAGAAAAAGTCGATAGAATTCAAGTTGATGTTACTGATAATTCAGTAATGAACATACGTTTTCCCGTAGCAGAGCAATCGGGGAAAGTAATCTTTACATTGGAAGAAGTAAGTAAAAGTTATGCAGACAATCTCGTCATTGATACGTATAGTCTATTGATAGAAAGAGGTAGTAAAATAGCTTTTGTCGGGCAGAATGGGACCGGAAAAACTACCTTGGCGAAAATACTAGTAAATGAAATAGACTATGACGGAAAAGTAGAAGTAGGACACAATGTTAAGATTGGCTATTTTGCACAAAACCAAGCAGATTATCTAAATGGAGAAAACACATTGTTAGAAGAAATGGAAACAGTTGCCAACGATACGAATAGAATTAGAATTAGAAACATGTTGGGAAGTTTTTTATTCGGAGGAGATGCTGTTGAAAAGAAGGTGAAGGTGCTTTCTGGTGGTGAAAGAAACAGGCTTGCTTTGTGCAAAATATTGATGAACCCGTTTAATGTTCTAATAATGGATGAGCCGACGAATCATTTGGATATGCTTTCCAAAAATGTTCTTAAAAATGCACTTAAAACATTTGAAGGAAGTTTAATCTTAGTATCTCATGATAGAGATTTTCTACAAGGTTTGGTGGAAAAGGTTTATGAGTTTCGGGAGAATATAATAAAAGAATATCTAGGTGGGATTGATTATTATTTACAGCAACGAAAATTTGATAATTTTAGAGAAGTTGAAAAAGTAGAAGTTATAAAAGAAATTAAAAACACAATTCAGAAACCTTCAAGAGAACAAGAAAAAAACAAAAAAAGAATAAAGAATAGTATTGGCAAAATGGAAATAAAAATCGAACAACTTGAAAAAACTATTGCTAATTTAGATAAACTAATAGAAAATAGGGATGAATCAATAACACAATTAGATTTTTTTAAAGCCTACCAAAACAAAAAAGATAAATTAGAAATGATGATTCAAGAGTGGACAAATCTACAAGAATTAATAATTGAGTAATTGTTCAGCCACTTTCTGTTTTTTCACGCAAAGCTTTTAAAACTAATATATTATGTAAAGTTAACAAAGAAATGAATGCTTCGCATTCATAAAACTTTGCGTTCTTGGCGAATTAAAAATCAATCTAATTTCTTTGCGGGCTTTGCGTGAGATATATTTTTAAAAACCCTTATGGGTGATTAGTTACATAATTGGTTAAAAGCCTCTATTCCTTTCAGTATGTTGTATTGTAATTTTGTACTTTAGCAAAATATTATGACCAATTTTGAACATATCGGCGCTTATTTCTTAATGCTAAAAGAAGTATTTAGAAAACCTCAAAAATGGAAAGTTTTTTGGGAGCTATTGTTTCGTGAAATTGATGATTTAGGTTTAAAATCATTAGGAATCGTTGTTTTTATTGGTTTTTTTGTAGGAGGAGTTGTTGCCATTCAAACCGCTTTAAATGTCGATAGTCCTTTTATCCCAAAGTATTTAATTGGTTTTGCTACAAAACGTTCCATGATTTTAGAGTTTGCTCCTACTTTTATGTCCATTATTTTAGCAGGTAAAGTAGGCTCATATATCACTTCAAGTATCGGTACAATGCGTGTAACAGAGCAGATAGATGCTTTAGAAATAATGGGTATCAATTCTATAAACTATTTAGTGTTACCCAAGGTAATTGCCGTCTTATTGTTTTATCCGATTTTGGTTATTTTAGCTATGTTTTTAGGAATCTTTGGAGGATGGGTAGCCGGTGTTTTAACCGATTTATTTTATACAGAAGATTATATTATGGGAATTCAGTTGGAGTTTAATCCCTATTTTGTAAAATATGCAATTATAAAAACCTTGGTTTTTGCATTTGTTATCGTAACGGTTGCTTCGTATCACGGACATAAAGTAAGTGGTGGAGCGCTTGAAGTTGGTAGAGCAAGCACCAAGGCTGTAGTTTGGACAAGTGTGACAATTATTTTGTTAAATTATTTTTTAACACAAATGCTTTTAGGATAGATGTTAGCAGTAAAAAATTTACATAAATCGTTTGGAGAAGCGCATATTCTTAAAGGAATCTCGGCTACTTTTGAAAAAGGTCAAACAAGTTTGATTATTGGACAAAGTGGATCCGGGAAAACAGTTTTACTCAAATGTATGTTGGGACTACATGTTCCGGAAGAAGGAGTTATTGATTTCGACGGTCGTATTTTTAATGGGTTAAAAGAAAAAGAAAAAAGACAAATACGAAAAGAAATTGGAATGGTTTTTCAAGGTGGAGCGCTGTATGATTCCATGACAGTAGAAGAAAACATTATGTTTCCCTTAAAAATGTTTACAAACGACACAAAACAAGAAATGCTTAAGCGGGTGAACTTTGTTTTAGATAGAGTTAATTTGCATAATTCAAATTCTAAATTTCCATCTGAATTATCTGGTGGAATGAAAAAGAGAGTATCCATAGCTCGAGCCATTGTTATGAATCCAAAGTATTTATTTTGTGATGAACCCAATTCAGGATTAGATCCACAAACCGCGATAGTAATCGATAATTTAATTAGAGAAATTACGCAAGAATATAATATGACTACCGTTATTAATTCGCATGATATGAATTCTGTAATGGAAATTGGTGATAAAATTATCTTTTTAAAAGATGGTTGCAAAGAATGGGAAGGAACTAAAGACGATGTGTTTAGAACTGATAACAAGGCTATTGTGGATTTTGTGTATTCTTCTAACTTATATAAAAAAGTTAGAGATGCACTTTTAAAAGGAGAATAAAAAAAATATGAAATCTTTGTTTGATATTATTAAATATCCTATTATATTTGCACCCGCTTAAACACTAAGAAAAAGAAGACCTGGTAGCTCAGTTGGTAGAGCACCTCCCTTTTAAGGAGGTGGTCCTGGGTTCGAGCCCCAGCCAGGTCACAAAACGAAAGACAGAGTTAGAGAAATCAACTCTGTTTTTTTATGGATATAGGTCAAGGGGCGAGAAGTTATATCCAGAGCCTAGCCAAAGAAGGGCATTAAAAGTTGAACTGTAACAAATCATTTCAAATTTATTTCGGAATCTTTTGAAGTATCGCAAAACGTGTTATACAATCAAAAGTATAAACTCCAATATTTGTATGACTTAAACTTGTATTTCGCTTATTTATTTTTGTGATTTATTCTTAATTTTCTACCTTTGCTCTATGCTTCTACCATTAAAAAAAATTAAAAATAAAAAAGTCATTTATACTCCAAAAGGCTTTAGGCCAATTGAGCTGTGGATAAAAAGAGAGGATTTGTTACATCCACAAATCTCAGGTAATAAGTATCGAAAGCTTCGCTATAATTTGGAAAGTGCAAAAGAGCAAAATTTTGAGACACTTTTGACATTCGGAGGGGCTTTTTCTAATCATATTGCAGCAACTGCAGCAGCCGGAAAAGAGTTTGGTTTTAAAACAATAGGTATTATTCGCGGCGATGAATTAGGAAAGGATTTGGCTGCTACCTTAAGAATTAATCCTACTTTAGCTTTTGCTCACAAACAGGGAATGCTGTTGAAATTTATAGACAGAGAATCGTATAGATTAAAGCATACAACATCCTTTATTGAACAGCTGCAAAGTGAGTTTAGAGCCTTTTACTTAGTTCCCGAAGGTGGTACAAATGAACTAGCGGTAAAAGGATGTGAAGAAATACTAAATGCTGAAGATTCAAAATTTGATTATATTTGCTGTGCAATTGGTACGGGAGGCACTATTTCAGGAATAATTAATTCGGCGAAATCACATCAAAAAGTACTGGGTTTTCCTGCCTTAAAAGAGAATTTCTTACACAAAGAAATCAATAAATACGTTCTTAACAAAGACAATTGGCAATTGCAAAGAGATTATAATTTTGGAGGTTTTGCCAAAATAAATAAAGAGTTGGTTCACTTTATTAATGATTTTAAAAAACAAACAAATGTACAATTAGACCCTATTTATACCGGAAAAATGCTATTTGGAATAGTTGATCTTGTAAAGAAAGGTTTTTTTAAGAACGGAATAAAAATAGTAGCGATTCATAGCGGCGGGCTACAAGGCATCGATGGAATGAATCAAAGATTAAAGAATAAAAATTTACCCACTATAATTATAAATCATGACTGGTATTAGAATATTATTAATAGGATTGGCATTAAGTTTTCTTTTTTCAAGCTGTGGTGCTAAGAAAAGTAGCAAAAGCGCAAAAATTCCTTCTGAAACAACAAAACCTGTTGCCAAATCAATTCCTGAAAAAAGAACGAGAAATACAAAAACTGTAGCGGTAGTTTCATCGTCCAATAAAAAGGACATATCGACAATAGATTATATTGATCAATTTTCGGATATTGCAGTAAACCAAATGAGAATTCATCATATACCGGCAAGTATTACACTCGCGCAAGGTATTTTGGAATCACGCAGTGGAAATAGCGATTTAACCAGAGTATCCAATAATCATTTTGGGATTAAATGCCATAAAGGTTGGAAAGGCGCTAGAACGTATTATGATGATGATAAAAAAGGAGAATGTTTTAGAGTTTATGAATATGCCACAAATTCTTACAATGACCATTCTCGTTTTTTGGTGGGAAGAAAACGATATAGCAGTTTGTTTAAACTAGGCAAAAGCGACTACAAGGCATGGGCAAAAGGTTTGCAAAAAGCGGGCTACGCTACGGATAAACGGTATCCTCAAAAATTAATTTCGATTATTGAAAAATATGAATTGTATAAGTATGATGAAATTGTTTTAGGGAAAACAAAGTCAAAAGCTATTGTTCGTACAATTCCAAATCCTACAATTGTTTCTAGCACTACAAATCCCCTTATTTATGTTGTTAAAAAAGGAGATGGCCTATATGGTATTTCAAGAAAGTTTAGAATAGAATTGAAAGAATTAAAAAGTATAAATAATTTGGATTCCAATACTATCTATCCTGGACAAAAACTCTATTTAAAAGCTGTTGATGACCAAACAAATCAAGTTAAAATCGTTGATAATTCGGTAAACAAAGTTTTAGCCATTGACAATTCGGTTAAACATGTTAGTGCAATTGATGATCAAACGAATCAAGTTAAATCAGTTGATAATTCAGTTAAACAAGTTAATGCAGTTGTTCATAAAGTTGAGCAATCAATCCCTGAAGTAGATAGAGATACGATTCCTCCACCTGTAAAAAAAGATACGATAAAGCAATTGGTTCAAAAAGAGCAACCCAGTAATAAACCAGACTATCATATAGTTCAAAAGGGAGAAACGCTCTATCAAATAGCATATAAATATGATTTAGCCATACCTGAATTTCGTCGTTGGAATAGAATCAGAAAAGATGAAATTAAAATAGGACAAAGATTATTAATTCAAAACCCAAATAAGGAGTATAAAACCATTGCAAATCAGAATACTCATATAGTTTCAAGAGGTGAAACTTTGTATTATATATCTAAGAAATATGGCATAACAATAGCTGAACTTAGGCTACTAAATAACTTAGAAGGTAACACAATTAGTGTTGGTCAAGTTTTACTTATCAAATAACAAAAGCTATCTTTTTAGATAGCTTTTGTGTTTCAAATAAATCGAATAGATTTTAGTTCCGAAAAGATCTTCTCCGTTTTTGAGGTGCATTTTTATTGAAAGATCTATTTTGTCTCGTATTCCTTTTAAGTTCTTTCCAAGTGTCATATTGTTCTTTAGAAAGAATTTTTTTCATTTTATTTTGATGTTCTATTTGTGCATCAAGTTGCTTGTTTCTTATTACAGATAGTTCTTCTTGAGAGGGTCTTACGCCGCTACTTCTACGGGAATCTCTTAATTCTCTATTTGCATTACGTTCCTTAGCTCTTTGTAATTGAAGTACTTTGACCTCATTAATTTGCTTTTGACTTAAATCTAATGCTAATGCCAACCTCTTGCTTTGTAATTCTGCTTGTTGCTCAGGATTGATCTTTTGGTCAGCTCGTCTCATATTAGGCCTTTGAGCTAGCATATTTATACTAAATAATAAAATGGTAATATAGATAATTGATTTCATTTTGAAAGTTTTTTAAATTATAGCTTTTAGACTCCTACAATCGCATTTGGTTTAAAGGAATATTTTATTATAAATTAGTAGTGTCTGAGTAAAACGGTATAAAAACGCATTTTGTTCCATAATTAAAGGGAGTGAAAGCTCTAACAAACTTGACACCATGCTAATCAATTTTCACAAAAAATTCTCTAAATCTTGCTATCATACGAAAAAGAATTTTATGTAAATAGCAGATTATCTATTGGTTAAGTAGGCATTGACATCTCAATACTCAATACTCATTTCTCTTTATCAGACAACAATAATTATAAACTAAAGAAAACATCTTTATATTCCAATGTTTTGGCAATAAAGAGTCCTAAAAATATAAGTGATACCGTCAACTTTATAAATGTTGAAGTCAAAAATCCAAGAAAGGAACCAAAAGCAGCCTTCATTGCCCTACTTGTATCTTTACCATCGAATACCATTTCACCGATAAATGCACCTAAAAATGCACCTATAAGAAAACCAAAAGGCACGGGCGATAACAAGCCTACAATAAGCCCAATAGTCGTGCCCCACATGCCATAACGCGAGCCACCGGACTTTTTAGTGCCAATAGCCGGAATGATATAATCTAGTATCGTGATAATTATTGCAATTCCTAAAGTAATACCCAATACCCACCAATCCATAGGGATAACACTCGTTAGATATAATAAGAGTAAACCTGCCCAACCAGTTGGAGGTCCGGGTAAAATGGGAATAAAAGATCCAACTATTCCAATGATAGTTAATAAAAAGCCTGTTATAAGTAAAAAAGTATCCATTTATTTTTTTTGAGTTTAATAATAATATAGTTTCTAATGCAAAGACCATGCAAAGAATAGCTTCCGACTATCTGTCAGAAATAATAGCTATTTGTTACATAAATAGATGAACCTACCAATGATAAAATGATAGAAGGATAGAATGTTTGAATGAAAAAATATATGTAGGTTTGAAAAATGCAAAAAAATATATTCATGAAACATTTAAAAATAGGAGAAAAGGCTCCTAACTTTACCGCAAAAGATCAAAATGGAAAAACCATTAAACTATCAGATTTTAATGGAAATAAATTAATCCTCTTTTTTTATCCAAAAGCAAGTACGCCCGGTTGTACTATGGAAGCCAAGAACTTACGAGACAATTATAA